>JAADEV010000114.1 GCA_013153295.1 Aquificota bacterium
CCTCTGCTGTTTTACACACCTCTGCCACTTCATCTGGGGTTCTGTGGGCAGACAGAATATAAACATCAAAGGGAATTTCAAACTTTTTTAGTGTTTGGAAACAGCCTTCCATTAACTCAAGGTCAGACTTACTTCCCATAAAAACAGCTACCCTTTTCATACTGCCTCCTGTTTTTATGATTTTTTAAGACTTACAGAATAAATATTTTACAGGAAAGTTAAGGGGTATGAAATTTATATCACTCTAAAGGTCTTGATGGATAATTATAGCTATGAACAGAGAACAGAAACATAATGCTTATAGTATTCTTTTCTTTATAATTTTCAATAGGCGGTATTTTAATGCTCCTTAAGGAAGATATAAAGGGATTTATAAGAAAATAGCAAATCCCCATATAGGTAATTAATCAATTTGTTTCTTCTTTACCTGCCTGCATTTCTTCAAATAACTCTTGGGTTATTGGACCCTCTGCCCTTCTGTTAATAAACTGCTGGACTACAGGGTCTTTGCTGTTTTTAATCTCCTCAGGTGTTCCTATTGCGTATATTACACCTTTGTGTATCATTGCTATCCTATCCCCTATACCGAAGGCACTGGCAAGGTCGTGGGTAACAACAACAGATGTAACACCTAAGTTGTCCCTAAGCTGGACTATCAGCTTGTCTATCATTGCACTTGTAACAGGGTCAAGCCCTGAGGTCGGTTCATCGTATAAAACTATCTCTGGGTTTGTTGATATTGCCCTTGCAAGGGAGACCCTTTTTCTCATTCCCCCTGAAAGCTGGGAGGGGTATAACTCCTCTATCCCCTTTAGTCCTACAAGGGCAAGTTTCTGCTGGGCAAGTTTGTAAATCTCATCTCTGGGCATATCTGTGTTTTCCAAAAAGTAAAAACCTACATTTTCCCAGACCTTTAAGCTGTCAAACAAAGCCCCCTCTTGGAACAGGTAGCCCATTTTTTTCCTAAACTCTATAAGTTCTCTGTCTGTTAGCTTTGTAATATCAACACCATCTATAATAATCTGTCCACTTGTAGGCTTTAACAGTCCGATTATATGTTTTATTGTGGTGCTTTTCCCACTTCCACTTCCCCCCATAAGTATGAATATCTCCCCTTCCTTTACATCAAAGGAAACATTTTTTAAAACAACCCTATCACCAAACTTTTTTGTAAGGTTTTTTACTATTATTTTGCTTTTTGCCATAATCCTACAGCTGTTATTTTTTTGTCTACAAAACATTATAATATGCTTTATGCTGAGAGATGGCTTTTCTTTAATAGAAACTTTGATAGTGTTGGCTTTAATGCTTGTTTTACTTTCTATTGGTTATCCGGCGTTTTCAAAATGGAGGGAAAGGGTTTTAATAGAGGGGGATATTAGAAAGATACAGGCTACTTTACAGGAAGCCAGAATGAGGGCTTTTACACAAAAGCTGTTTTTAGTTGTGGATATAAAAGACAGGTATGTATGTTATAGGTGTGATGGGGACGACACCCGTTGTTTATCCCTGTATGGAGAGGGTTGTATAAGGACGGGTCAGTTATCCTTTGATGATTACACCCAAACAAGTATTGGTATATCAAACAGGGGTATTTTTACTAAGCTAACAACAGTTAAGTATGGTAAGGACAATCCTGCTGGTATAGACTGTGTGGTTGTATCAAGGTTAAGGGCAAAGTTGGACAAATGCTGGTAAAGGACAGGAAAGGTTTTACCCTCTTGGAGACAATGGTTGCTTTAGGTGTCTTTACTGTTATAATGCTGGGTATTTTGGCAAGTATTATTGTTGTTGGGGATACAGTCCAAAGGAATAACTTAAGGAATACTGCTGTAAAGATAGCCCAAAGGTATGCAGAGGATTTAAGGGGTATCCCTTTCTCACAGGTTGTATCTAAAGAGGTTGAGGAAAGTTATCCAGTTGGAAACTCAACAGTCCCATTTAAGGTTTCTATTCAGGTTTTAGAGGAGATACCAAACAGCTTAAAAACTGTTGGGATAACAGTTAGCTGGTTTTACAAAGGGAAAGAGTATAAATATAGAATTGAGACGGTGATAACAGATGATTAAAGGGGGCTTAAGCCCCCTGTTATTGTTTTACAGTCCTTTGTGGCAGAACCACCAGTCAAAACATTCAATTTCGCCTTTTTCTGCCTTTTCAAGTCTTTCTTTAGCTTCCTGTTCACTTGTGGCAGGTGGGATAATAACATGGTCTTTAACCAGTTCGTTGTTTGGCCAGTTTGCAGGTGTAGCTACACCATACTTGTCAGATGTTTGTAGGGCTTTAACAACCCTTAAAACCTCATCTATATTTCTACCTGTTTCCTGTGGGTAGTAGATTATAAGTCTAACTATACCTTTGTCATCAACGATAAATACAGCCCTTACTGTGTTTGTTCCTTTGTTTGGGTGTATCATACCAAGCTGTCTTGCTACTTGTCCCATATCATCTGCAATAATTGGAAATTCTATTTCCACCCCTAACTTTTCTTTAATCCATTCTACCCATTTAATATGTGAAAATACTTGGTCTATAGAAAGACCGATAAGTTCACAGTTTAGCTGTTCAAACTCTTTTTTTCTGTTTTGGAATGCAACAAACTCAGTTGTGCAGACAGGTGTAAAGTCCGCAGGGTGGCTGAATAACACAAACCACTTACCAGCGTAATCGTCAGGGAGTTTCTTTACCCCTTTTGTTGTTTTTACTTCCATTTCTGGGAACCTTTCCCCAAGTGTTGGAATTCTAAACTCTTCCATACTTTATCCTCCTTACTTATTAGTATTTGTTATCTTTTAGAATTTTAGCATAAAACTTTTAATCTTCCTCTGAGAAAACTTTTGTATGGTATACAAATACCTGTATTGGTAGTGTTAGCCAGCAGTCAGCAGGTAGCCCAGCTTTTTGACAGAGATGGGATAAAAACAGCTTTTTATCAGGTAGTTCTTCCCATACATCAGGTAGGAATGTGGCTTGGTGGTTTCCATACTTTATAATAAGTCCATCTCTGAAAGGTGTTATCTTTTCCAGCAGGTCGTAGGGGTCTTTATACTCAAGTGGTTGTGGGAATGATAGTATAGACACTTTTATTATTACATCGTCTAACTCTTCAGGTGTAAGTGGTGGAAACCTTGGGTCTGATGTAGCGGCGGATATGGCGTTGTCTATAACATCTTTGTAAAGTGGCTGGTGGGGGATTATTGAACCTATACAGCCCCTTAACTGATGGGTAGGGGATTTCTCTATAGTAACGAAGGACGCCCCTTTTTTCTTCCAGCTTTCGTAAGGCACTTCAACAAGGTCTATCTTTATTCCCTTGGTCAGGTATTCCTGTATAGCCATTCTTGCCAGTTTAACAAGTCCCCTCCCCTCTTCAGGGGTAATTTCATCAAGGGAAAGTATTACATCGTCCATAACAAAAACCCTCCTTTTTTTAAACTTAATACTTTCAATTTATACTTTATTTTTAGGCTTACCATACTGGAAGTTTTTACAATCTGATATAATAGTTTTTACTATGGAAAAAAAGATACTTTTATCACCGGCTAAAGTTAATATTGGGCTGTGGGTTGTTGGGAAGAGACCTGATGGATACCACGAGATATATACCCTTTTCCACACTATAGACCTGTATGACAGGATATATATACAGCCATCTGCCGTCCAAAGGGTAGAGATAACAAGCCCACTTGTAGACCAAACGGAAAACACAATAACAAAAACATTTCAGGCTTTTGAAGACTTAACAGGTATAAAACCTACCTTTAATGTCCTTGTTGAAAAAAATATACCTGTTGGTGGAGGTCTCGGCGGGGGAAGTTCCAACGCCGCTACTGTATTAAAGTTTATTAATGAGTATTACGACTATCCCCTGTCTGAAGAGGAATTACACTCCCTTGCTAGATACATAGGTGCAGATGTGCCTTTCTTTCTAAAAGGCGGTTTTGCAATAGGGGAAGGTGTAGGAGAAAAACTTACATTTATAGAGAAAAGGTTAGAGGAAGAAATCTTTATAATCTACCCAAATATACAGATACCAACCAAAGAAGTTTACCAGAAAGTTGGCTTTGATATGTTGACAACAAAGGATAAAATTCCTATAATAGATAGTCTGTTAGGTGATATTTCAAAGCTGTTTGATGCTGTTGAGAATACGCTTGGAAGTATAGTAGAGGAAAGCTACCCACAGGTAAAGGAGGTTTTAAATACCCTACGCCACCTTGGGTATAAACCTCTAATTAGCGGTAGCGGTAGCAGTGTTTTTGCGTTAGGTAAGCCGACTGCTGAAGTTGAAAAAATCTGTAAAATCAAAGGTTGGAAGTTAATAAAAACAACCCTTAAATAATGCTGGGGAGTAGTTCAGTTGGCAGAACACCGGTCTTTGGAACCGGGTGTCGCAGGTTCGAGTCCTGCCTCCCCAGCCATTAGCTAATCCCCCTGATATAAGGTTTTTTAAGGAGGTATTTTTTTGAGTAAACACCTTAAACTAATAAGCGGGAACGCAAACTTAGAGTTTGCACAAAAGGTGGCAGATTACCTAAATACCTCTTTAGTTGACACACTTGTATCTAGATTTTCCGACGGTGAAATCAGGGTTCAGATAAAAGAGAATGTTAGAGGGGCTGATGTTTTTGTTATACAGCCTTTAACAAATCCCGTAAACGACAGTGTAATGGAACTACTCCTTATACTTGATGCCTTAAAAAGGTCATCAACCCACAGAATAACAGCTGTAATACCCTACTACGCTTACGCAAGACAGGACAGAAAGGACAGACCAAGGGTTCCAATATCAGCAAAACTCCTTGCAGATATAATCCAAAAGGCAGGGGCAGATAGGGTTTTAACAGTAGACCTACACTCTGCCCAGATACAGGGATTTTTTGACTGCCCTGTGGATAACCTTTACGCACTGCCGGTAATACTTGACTACCTTAAAAAGAAAAATATACCAGACCTTGTTGTTGTGTCCCCGGATGCAGGGGGAGTTGAAAGGGCAAGAATGCTTGCAAACAGACTTGGTTCAAACCTTGCAATAATCTACAAAAAAAGACCTGCCCCAAATGTGGTAGAAACCCTTGATGTTATAGGGGATATAGAAGGTAAAAACGCTGTAATTATAGATGATATTATTGACACTGCCGGAACAATAGTCTCAGCGGCAAGTATGTTAAAAGAAAAAGGGGCAAAATCTGTTATAGCCGCCTGCACCCACCCTGTATTTTCCGGACCAGCTGTAGAAAGGCTTAAAAACTCAGAGATAGAAGAGGTAATTGTTACAGACAGTATACCCACAGAAGGGAAACAGTTTGATAAACTTACAGTCCTCTCAATTGCTGACCTTGTTGGGGAAGCGATAAAAAGGATAAATATAGAAAGTTCTGTTAGTTCACTGTTTGTATAAAAGGAGGTAAAAAAGGAAATGATACAGAGAATACAGTGGAAAGCCCTTAAAAGGGTTCCCGGTAAAAAAAGTGAAGTTAAAGAATTTAGAAGAAAAGGGTATATCCCTGTAGAAGTTTACGGTAAAGGACACGACAACGCCCACGGGTATATATACTGGAAGGACTTAGCAGACAGACCATCTGGAATGTTCCTTATAGACCTACATATAGAAGGGGAAGAAGAACCAAGGGTATGTGTTCTAAAGGATATACAGTATAACTACCTTGGAGATACACCGATACACGTAGACCTTTACGAGGTTACATTTGGGGTTGAGCTTGATGTTGAAGTTCCAATAGAGCTTGTAGGAAGACCTAAGGGACTTGAAGTTGGCGGAATACTGGAGAAACACCTACATACACTACTTATTAGAACAGTTCCAAGGAAAATCCCTGAGAAAATCGTTGTTGATGTTTCACACCTTGATGTTGGAGATGTTCTCCACGTTAGGGATATTACACCACCGGAAGGGGTTAGAATAATGACCCCTGGAGATGAGGTTGTTGCCGTTGTATTAGAGCCTGAAGCAGAGGCAACTGAGGAAACAGAAGAGGAAGTAGAAGAAACAACATAACAGATAGATGATAAAAGCCATCATCGGGCTTGGAAACCCGGGAAAACAGTATGAAAACACCCGCCACAATGTCGGTTTTATGGTTGCCGATGTTGTGGCATCTTTACTTAAATGTAAAAAAACCAAAGAAAAAGCCTTCTCACACATATATATCTGTCCAGACCACGACCTTATAATAGCAAAGCCGCAAACCTATATGAATAACAGCGGGGTAGCAGTTAAGAATATCCTTGAGGACTTTAACCTTAAACCTGAAGAGATACTGGTGGTCTTTGACGATTTAGACCTTCCTCTGGGGACAATCAGGCTTAGAAAAAAAGGGTCAAGTGGCGGACACAGGGGAATGAAATCCATTATAGAAAATATAAAAACAGAGAACTTCCCAAGGTTAAAAATAGGCATAGGTAGACCTGCCAGAAAGGAAGATGTGGCAAACTATGTTTTATCCCCATTCTCAAAAGATGAAAAACTGCTGGTGGAAAAGGTAATCCAATCTGCAGGTCAGTGTCTTTTGAATGTGCTACAATATGGTGTTGATAACTCTATGAATATGTGCAACCAGAAAATAGTGTAATCCTTGCTTCCAGCTTTATAGACTGGAGGCTGATTTTAATAAAATCAACCAAAAGGAGGTATGTGTATGCGCCATTACGAGCTGGTCTTTGTATTGAAGCCAACAATGACAGAAGAAGAAATGGCTTCCAAAGTCAAACAGATTGAGGAGTTAATCACCTCAAACCAAGGTGAGATTTACAACCTTGAAAAATGGGGTAGAAGGGATTTAGCTTACCCAATCCAAAAGTTTAACAGTGGATACTACTACCTAATTAACTTCAAAACAGACAACAACCAACTTCCCGGTAAACTGGAATACAACCTTAGAATTGACGAAGATGTTATTAGATTTCTCAACTTTAAAATAAAACCACCTAAGCAGGAAGAACAAAAAACAGAAGAAGAGGGTAAAGAGGAAGGGGAAAATGCTTAACAAAGTATTTTTAATGGGAAGACTTACAAGGGACCCGGAAATAAGGTTCCTACCAAGTGGGGTTCAAGTAACCAGCTTCTCAATTGCTGTTAACCGTGCTTACAGAACAAAAGACAGTAGCGAATGGAAAGAGGAAACATACTTTTTTGATATTGAAACCTTCGGCGGACTGGCAGAAAGACTTGGTAAACAGCTAAACAAAGGGATACTAATACTTGTTGAAGGACAGCTTAGACAGGACAGGTGGGAAACACCATCAGGGGAAAGAAGAACCAAAATAAAGGTTGTTGCAGATAAGGTTAATGTTATCCCTACAAAGGCAGGGGATAAAACTGTAAGGGAAGACAAAGAAGAGGACTTAGATTTAGACCTGTCCACAGGGACAGAGGATTTCACTTCCGACGATGATATACCATTCTAAAAAAATTTAAGGAGGTAAAAGAAATTGGCTAATAAAAATCCAGCTGTGCAAAATAAACCTTTCTTCCAAAAGAGGAAGAAATACTGTAAATTCTGTGCAGAAAAGAAAGAGCCTTCCTATAAAGATGTTGAGTATCTAAGACAGTTTATCTCCGAGAGGGGTAAAATTATCCCAAGGAGAATATCCGGAACCTGTGGAAAACACCAAAGAAAACTAACTGTAGAGATTAAAAAAGCTAGACAACTTGCTTTACTACCTTATGTAATAATGTAGGAGGTTGGTAGAAGATGAAAGTAATACTTGCAAAAGATGTGGAAGGTTGGGGAACAATAGGAGATATTATAGAAGTAAAAAGGGGTTTCGCAAGAAACTACCTTATACCTAAAGGGCTTGCCTACGAAGCAACAGAGAACAACATAAAAATGGTAAGGGAAGTCCTTAAACAAAAGTCCAGAAAGTTAGAAAGGGAAAAGCAAAAGGCGGTAGAAACTGCCAAACAGCTTGAAGGTGTAGAGCTGGAGATAAAAAGACCTGTTGGAACAACAGGAAAACTATACGGTTCTATCACAACATCTGATATTGCTGAAATGTTAAAGGAAAAGGGAATAGAGGTTGACAAAAGAAAGATAATGCTAAGAAGTCCTATCAGAAATATCGGTTCATACACAATCACCATTAGACTACACCCTGAAGTAAGCCAAACAATAAGAGTGCATGTAGTCCCAGAAAAGGTAGAGTAAAAACTACTTATCCCTATAACACTCCCAAGCCTGCCCAGTGCAGGCTTTTTTTGTTTTTATACCCTTTCTTCAAAGTATCCCAATACCCTAAATCCGTTTGGAAAAGCTGTTAAATCGGTGTTATTATTATATAGCTATTAAGATTAGCATTAACACATTGTTAACAGCATATTCTAAGGAGGTTGGGAAAATGCCGAAAATAGTTTTTAGGGATACAGGGGAGACTATAGAAGGGGTAGAGGCTGTAAAGGAGTTTTTAGATAAATACGGTGTTCTATACGAAAGGTGGGGAGTTGACAGATTACCACCACACTTAAGGGAAAACTACCAGCTTACAGAAGAGGAACAGCAGGCTATTATTGATGCCTACAGAGACGAGCTGGAAAGGTTAAAAAAAGAGAAGGGATACATTACAGAGGATATAGTAGTCCTGTCAGAGGACACACCTAACTTAGACCAACTGATGGCAAAGTTTAAAAGGGAACACCACCACAAAGACGATGAGGTAAGGTTTGTTGTAGACGGTAGCGGTATATTCCCTGTAAAGATAGACGGCAGAATTGTGGAGATACACGTAGGACCGGGGGATTTAATAGTTGTTCCTGCAGGGGCAAGACACTGGTTTGAGCTTGATGACCAGAAAAAGATAAAGTGTATCAGGGTGTTTAAAACCCCTGCCGGTTGGGAGGCTATATACAACGAAAATGAAAGGGCAACAATGAACGACTAACAGGAGGTTTGTATGGGTCTGCTACAGGGTAAAAAAGCCCTAATCCTCGGTATAGCCAATAACAAAAGTATAGCCTACGGGATAGCAAAGGCATTCCACAGGGAAGGGGCTATACTTGGCTTTAACTATATGGACGAAAGGATAGAAAAAAGGGTTAGACCTATAGCTGAGGAGTTTAACTCTGACCTTGTTGTAAAGTGTGATGTCTCCTTAGATGAGGATATTAAAAACCTTAAAGAAGCTGTAAAGGATAAATGGGGAAGTATAGATATAATCGTCCACTCTATAGCCTACGCAAATAAAGAGTATCTAAAGGATTACTACTACAAGGTGGATAGGAAATCCTTTTTAGAGGCTATGGATATAAGCGTTTACTCATTTACAGCTATAGCAAGGGAATTTTTAGACCTGTTTAATGAAGGTGGAAATCTGCTTACTCTTTCCTACTACGGAGCAGAAAAGGTAGTTTTTAACTACAATGTTATGGGAGTGGCGAAGGCGGCACTTGAAGCCTCTGTAAAATACTTATCAAGGGATTTAGGGGAGCTTAAAGGTATTAGGGTTAACGGTATATCAGCGGGACCTATAAAAACTTTAGCCGCCTCAGGAATATCCCAGTTTTCCCAGATACAGAAGATAGCCTCAGAAAAATCACCGCTAAAAAGGACTGTCTCTATAGAGGAGGTTGGAAACGCGGCTTTATTCCTGTGTTCAGACCTTGCGTCTGGAATTACAGGGGAAATACTTTATGTAGATGCTGGATACCACATAATAGGAATGTAGGTGGTAGTTATGAAGATTACAGTTAACGGAGAAGAGAGGGAAGTAAAAGAAGGGATAACCATATCCCAGCTTGTAAAGGAGCTTGGTATAAAAGCCCCTAACTATGCGGTGGCTGTAGGTATGGAGGTTATCCCAAAAAGTGAGTATGACAGTTATACCCTTAAAGAAGGGGATAAAGTTGAGATAGTTACATTTGTGGGAGGAGGTTAATACAGTGGTTGAACGGAAAATACCTGCAATTGATGAGCTGGCAAAAAAAGCCGTTGAGATGGACGCCAGTGATATACACATAACAGCAGGGGCGCCACCAGCCCTGCGTATAGACGGACAGATACACTACCTTACAGAGTACCCCAATATGCTACCTAAGGATACACAGAACTTTGTGTATTCCATAATGAACGAAAAGCAGAAAAGGGTTTTTGAAGAACAGAACGAGGTTGATTTCTCCATAGGGATAAGGGATATAGGTAGATTTAGGGTTAATGTATACCGTCAAAGGGGGACTGTAGCCGCCGCCTTAAGGAAGATACCCCTTGAGATAAAACCGATGGAGGAGCTTGGACTTGTCCCTGCTGTTAAGGACTTATGTGATAAAAGTATGGGACTGGTTTTGGTTACAGGTCCAACAGGTTCAGGTAAAACAACCACACTGGCGGCGATGATAGATTATATAAACTCAACTTACCCATACCATATAATCACAATAGAAGACCCTATAGAGTATCTATTCCCACACAAAAAATCCCTTGTGGCACAGAGGGAGCTTGGAAACGACACAACCAGTTTTGCAAGGGCTTTAAAATACGCCCTTAGGGAAGACCCTGATGTTATCCTTGTCGGTGAGATGAGGGACTTGGAAACAATCAGGGCGGCACTAACAGCGGCGGAAACTGGACACCTTGTTTTAGCCACACTACACACAAACACAGCAATACAAACGATAAATAGGATTATAAATGTTTTCCCGGAAAACGAGCAAGAGCAGATAAGAACAGAGCTTAGCTTCGTTTTACAAGGAATTATTTCCCAGAGGCTACTACCAAGGATTGGAGGCGGAAGGGTATTAGTCCACGAGGTTTTAATACCTACCACCGGTATAAGAAACCTTATTAGGGAAAATAAGATACACCAGATTTACGGGCTTATGCAGTCTGGACAGGTTGGCACAGGTATGCAAACAATGAACCAGTCCATAATGAAAGCTCTTAAACAGGGACTTATAACAAAGGAAGATGCCCTAAAAGCCTCCCCTGAACCATACGAGCTTGAAAGAATGCTAAAGGCAGGTGGCGTATAATTCCCTATGCCCCGATACAGGTATAAAGCTGTAAACAGCTACGGTGTAAAAAAAGAGGGGGTTCTATACGCCCCTAACATCTCACAGGCATACTCCCAGCTTGAGGAGAGAGGCTACACAGGGATAAAACTCCAACAGATACAGGGCTTTTCCCCCTTTTCCTTTAAAAAAGTTAAAGAAACAGACCTCGCTGTCTTTACAAAACAACTTGGGGTTATGCTTGGGGCGGGGGTAGGTATCACAGACGCTTTGGATATCCTGTCCCAGCAGACAGAGAACCCTACACTTGCAAACAGCATAAAACAGCTAAGGGACGAGATACTTTCAGGGGCTTCCCTTTCAAAGGCGATGGCAAAACAGGGTAAGCTGTTTCCACCTTTCTTAATTAACACAGTAAAATCTGCTGAGGAGTTTGGTGAGCTGGACACTGCCCTACAGAGGGCTTCCCAGTATTACCAAAAGCTGGCAAAGATAAAGAGAAAGATTTTCCTATCATTATGGTATCCGTCCTTTATACTGTTTGTGGCTATTGTAGTTGTAATTTCTGTAGTAGCATTTGTGGTGCCAATATTTGCCCAGATATACAGTTCAATGGACAGCCAGCTACCCCTACCGACACAGCTTTTAATAGAAACAAGCAACCTACTTAGGGATACATTCCCGTATATACTTACAGTGATTGTTCTGTTAGTTATAGCCTTCGTTTATACAAATTCAACGGAGAGAGGGAAGGAGTTTATCCACAGTATACTTTTAAAGCTACCTGTTATAGGGGATTTATTGCTGAAAACAGCAATATACAGGTTTAGCTACACATTAGCCACACTACTTTCAGGTGGAGTTCCAATACTACACTCACTTGAGGTTGCCTCACAGGTGGTAGGGAATACAATAGTAAAAAAAGCTGTCCAAAGGACAAAGGAACAGGTTGAAAAGGGTAAAGAGCTTTACCAATCCCTTGATACAGGGATATTCCCACCTATGATGGTAGCAATGGTAAGGGTAGGGGAAACAACAGGTAAACTTGATGAGATGCTTTCCACAATATCCAACTTTTATGAAGAAGAAGTGGACAGTAAAACAGAAAGGCTTTTATCACTTATAGAGCCTGTTTTGATAGTTATAGTCGGTATAACAGTGGCAGTTATACTAATAGCCCTTTATATGCCAGTATTCAAAATAGGGAGTGTATTACAGTGAAAACTGTGGCAGTTGGAATGAGTGGCGGGGTAGACTCCTCTGTGTCAGCCCTTCTGTTAAAAGAGCAAGGATACAATGTTATAGGAATATCACTTAAATTTACCACCCCGACCTGTGATGCCACAGATATACAGGTATGCTGTTCCCCACAGGATATAAAGGACGCAAAAAAGGTGGCAGAGTATCTGGATATACCCCACTATGTTTTTGACTGGGAGGAGGTTTTTTACAACAAGGTAATAAAACAGTTTGTTGAGGAATACAAAAGGGGTAAAACGCCAAACCCCTGTAGTTTATGCAACAGGGAGGTAAAAACAGGTTTACTGGCAAAGTTTGTAAAGGAAGGCTTTGGAATAGACTTTTTTGCCACAGGTCATTACCTTGGGGTGGTTGATTTTGAAGGTTCAAAGGTTATAAAAAGGGGTATAGACAGACAAAAAGACCAGTCTTACTTTATGGCATTACTAAGAAAAGAGGTTTTACCTTACCTTATCTTCCCATTACATAACCTTACAAAGGAAGAGGTAAGGAAAATAGCAAAAGAGTATAAAATCCCAGTTGCCCAAAAAAAGGAGAGCTTTGAGATATGCTTTACAGAGGGAAAAGCCCCACACCAGTTTTTAGCTGAAAGGGGGTTTTTAAAGGAAGAAGAAGGGGATATAGTCCTTACAACTGGGGAGGTTGTAGGAAAACATAAAGGGCTTTCCAGATACACAATTGGACAGAGAAGGGGCATAGGTGTTAGGTGGAAAAAACCTTTATATGTAATAGGAAAGGATATTAAAAACAACAGGCTTATAGTAGGGACAAGGGAAGAGCTTTTAACAGATTTTGTAGATGTGGAGTGGCTTAACCTTTTTATCCCGTTTAAAAAGTTAGAAAAACTTAACATACAGGTGCAAGGTAGATACAAACAGAAACCTGTCCCTGTAAAAGGTATACAAAAACTACCTGAAGGCGGTTTTCGTTTCCACTTCCAATCACCTACAGAAAGGTTTGCCAGTGGACAGACCCTTGCCGTATACCACGGGGATATACTCCTTGGCGGTGGGGTTATAAGCTGAAAA
>JAADEV010000149.1 GCA_013153295.1 Aquificota bacterium
TGGAGGAGTCGCCTAGCCTGGCCAATGGCGGGAGACTGTAAATCTCCTGGCGTATGCCTGCGCAGGTTCAAATCCTGCCTCCTCCACCATTATGCGGGAGTAGCTCAGCTGGTAGAGCATCTGCCTTCCAAGCAGATGGTCGCGGGTTCGAGTCCCGTCTCCCGCTTTTATAACCTACTAAAATTTACTTTATACTCCCTTAAGTGTTAATTTTCCTGTAGTTCTTTATCCAAAACCATTTTCCCCTATGTGTCTTTAACCAATCCCTTCCTTTGCTTGAAAAAGTAAGTGGCTTAATTATATATTTTTCTTACGACAGAAAAAGAGGGAGGCTATAAATGAAGAAAGGCTTTATTTTTTTGTTAGCTGGTGCTGTAATTACAGTTTCCTGTGCAAATCAGGAAGAAATTACAACTTTACAAAAGGAGATTATTGAGCTTAAAAAGAAAGTGGCAACAATTGAGGAAAACCAGAGGAAAACACAGGAAGACCTTATAAGACTTTCAAATAGGCTTGATTATGTGGCTAAAGTATCTTCCCAAAACCAGCTTGAGATACAAAAGTTAAAATCCTTCGGTGGCAAGCCACAGCAAACAACCTCTATGCCACAACCAACAACTCCACAGATACCCCTTGAAAAGGAAGGTGAAGAAATTGTAAAAATGCCTGAAACAGCTGAACAGCTTTATAGAAAGGCTTTAAACGAGTATTACAAAGGTAAAATTTACGAAGCAAGAAGACTGTTTCAGGATTTTATAAAGAAGTTTAAAAATTCTGACCTTTACGACAATGCCCTATTTTGGCTTGGACAGACTTACTACATAGAAGGGCAGTATGAAACTGCCATAGAGATTTTTGACAGGCTTATATCCCAGTGCGAAGCTGGAACACTTGTTGACTGTAATAAATTACCGTCTGCTATGCTTAAGAAAGGGCTTGCCCTTATAAAAATAGGCAAAATAGAGGAAGCAAAAGAGGTTTTATCAAAACTTATAAATCAGTATCCAACATCTGAGGAGGCTTATATAGCCCAGAAAAAACTTGAGGCTTTACAATGAAAAACCTCTATAAAATCCCAACCCACGTTGCCGTTATTATGGACGGTAATGGGAGATGGGCAAGGAGAAGGGGGCTTCCAAGGGTATACGGACACCGTGCAGGTGCAGAAAGGGTGGAGGAGATACTCCAAACTGCAAAGGAAGTAGGGGTTAAATGGCTGTCTGTGTTTGCCTTTTCCACAGAGAACTGGCAACGCCCAAAGGAAGAGGTAGACACAATAATGTCCCTCCTTGTTGAGTATATAAACAAAAAGGTGCCTTACCTGTTGGAAAACAATATAAGACTAAGGTTTATGGGTAGAATAGACCAGCTACCTGAAAACATAAAACAGACCGTTTTGGAAGGGGAAGAGGCTACAAAGGGGTGTAAGGGTATGAACTTTGTAGTAGCCTTAAACTACAGTGGAAAGGCTGAGATAATTGATGCTGTAAACCGTATCCTTGCAGAGGGTAAAGGTAGTATTACAGAGGAGGATTTTAGAAAATACTTTTATATACCTGAGATGCCAGACCCAGACCTGCTTATTAGGACAAGTGGGGAGGAAAGGATTTCTAACTTTATGCTTTGGCAGATGGCTTACACAGAGTTTTACTTTACAGAAACACTTTGGCCTGACTTTGATAGGGAGGAATTTTTTAAAGCCCTGTATGAATACCAGTCCCGTGAAAGGCGTTTTGGAAAGGTGTTAGAAGTATGAAGGATTTACTACCACGGCTTGTATCTGGGATAGCCCTTGGGCTACTGGCAGTAGCCACAGTCCTTTACTCATCTGTTCCTATCTTTAAACTAACTGTAGCTTCCCTTTCAGCTACAGCAGGTTGGGAGGTTTTCCGTCTTTTCAGGAAGAATTACCCTGTTATAAATGGTGTTTTAGCTTCTGTTATTGTATTTATCCTGTCTGTTGTTTTTCTGTTTTTTAATTTCTATTTAGCCTTACTTTTAGTTTTTGTAGTTAGTTTTTTCCTGTCTGTTAAAAGGGATATTACAACTTTAGCTTTGTATATACTTGGTTTTTCTTATACAGTGTTTTTTGTTTCATCATTGGGAATAGTCCACCAGATAGACAAGTATCTGGTTTTAGTCCTGTTTGCTACAGTATGGGCAGGGGACACAATGGCATACTTTGTTGGCAAAACGGTAGGTAAAAGGAAACTTGCCCCGAAACTTTCCCCTAAAAAAACTTGGGAAGGTGCTGTAGGTGGGTTTTTAGGGGGTGTTGTTATAGGACAGTTAGTTGCTATCTGGCTTGGTCTTCAAGATACATTAATACCAATTATTATCGGGTCTGTTGTTATGCAGGTAGGAGATTTATTTGAAAGTTTCTTAAAAAGGCAGATAGGTGTTAAGGATATATCAAACATTATCCCGGGACACGGTGGAATACTTGACAGAATAGACGGCTTAATCTTTGCCAGTGTAGTCTTTGCGTTCTATTATTCTTGATTTTTTTTCTTCCATTAAGTCCTGTCTGGGGTTTTTCACTTTTATTATTATTTCCACCCTGTCGTTTCTCCTTCTTAATAACGGCTGGTTCCAAGTGTAAAGTGGTCTTGTATTTCCGTAGCCTGTAGCTGATATTTTTTTAGGGTCAACCCCCTCTTTTATAAGAAACTCTGCCACATTTACAGCCCTTTTTACCGACAGCTCCCACGGGTCTACACCTTTAGGTGGGTTTAGGTCTGTATGTCCCTCTATGTATATCTCTATATTTTCCTTTTGGGCTATTGTTTTTAAAGCCTTTGCCACCTCTTTAAGTGCCTTTTTTGCCTTTGGGGACAGCTCTGCAGATTTTTTTTCAAATATCACATCATTAAAAAGTCTAAGGACAACATAATCCTCTATCACTTCTATCTGGTATCCGTGTATAGGTAAAACCCTTTTTATTCTTTTTTTCAGGGATAGGGCTATATCCTTAGGTAGGAGACTGATAGGGGGCAGTAGGGATACTGTTTTTGTGTATTCAAGGGCTTTCTCACCTTGGAAATACCATAAAAATTTCATCAGCTTTTTTATATCAAGGACGCTCATAGAGTATAAAAGTATAAAGAATGTTAGAAGTAGGGACATTAAATCACTGAAACTTATTAACCAAGCTGGCGCACTTGGGCATTCTTCCTTTTTTCTCCGTGGCATAACAGTCTCCTAAGATGCGTCTATAACAAACTCTATCCTTCTGTTTTTAGCCCTACCCTGTGGGGTGTTATTTGGGGCAATAGGTCTGTAGGGACCGTATCCCCTTGCCGCCAGATACTTTTCAGGGTAGCCACACTGTAAAAATATTTTTAAAACTGTTAAAGCCCTTACAGCTGACAGCTCAAGGTTTGATTTATACTTACCTCCACTTACAGGGGTGTTGTCTGTATGCCCTTCTATCACAACTGTAAATCTGGCTTCCTTCATCTTTTTACATATATCAAACAGGATAGGTATAAAGTCGTCGTAGGGGACTGCACTGCCGGGGGGAAACATCTTATCTGTGTTAAGGCGAAACCTGATTATACTTCCGTGGCTCATTATATCCGCTTCTATTCCGCTTTTTTTCAGGTTTTGTTGTATATTCCTAAGTTCCTGTGTAAGTCTCTTTTTTTTCTTTAGTTTAGGATACATATCAGGTAGTTCCACAGGTATGTTTGACTGGTTTAACAGCTTATCTTCCATAAAAACCTTCCTTCCCCCTAAGGTCTCTGTCACACCTTTAATAACCATATGGAACCTTTCAAGGGAGATTGTCCCCATAGAGAAAAGGAGTATAAAGAATGTTAGAAGTAGGGACATTAAGTCTCCGAAACTTATAAGCCAACCGGGTATCTTTTTACATTCTTCCTTTTTTTTACGGGGCATTATTCACCTTCCCCTGCCCTTACCCCAAGCAGGGACATTAGCTTACTCCGTAGCACATTAGGGTTAGTTCCGCTGTTTATAGCCTCAACTGTAAGGATATAACTTTCTTTTAGTAGTAGGTTTAGGTCTTTGTAGTATTTCAGTTTTTTTGATACAGGAACACACAGCACATTGGCTAACACCGCACCGTATAAGGTTGTAATCATAGCAACAGCCATACCGGGACCAAGGGCAGATGGGTCGTTAAGGTTCTGTAGCATCTGGATAAGTCCTATAAGTGTTCCTATCATACCAAAGGCTGGGAATAACTCCCCTAAAGACTCCCAGACAGATACCTCTGTTGATAGGTCTTGGTCAAGTTTCATAAGGGCTGTTTCTGCATTACTTTTAATCTCTTCTATATCCTGACCGTCTATTAACATTCTCATAATATCCCCAAAAAACGGGTCTTTTTCGTAAAAACCGTCTATATCCGCTTCCAATGCCAGTATTCCGTTTTTTCTTGCTTTGTTAACAACCTCAACTAAAAACTCAACGTGTTCAACTGGGTCAGGTAATCCCGGCTTAAATGCCTTTACTATAGCCTTTACACCGTTTATTAACTCTTTAAGGGGGTAAGAGGCTAAAGAGGCGGCAAAACCACCTCCCACAACTATAAGTAGAGAGGGGATATTAACAAAGGCTAACGGACTACCGCCAAGGGCGATTGATACAACCAGAAGTATGAAAGCACCGAGTATACCAATAACCGTTCCTATATCCAACTTCTTCCTCTCTAATCAAAGGTTTTAAGTCTTTTGTAAGCCTTTAAAATCTCCTGTTGCTTTTCCTGAACAAACCTTAAAAGGAAGTTTTTATCTTCCCTATCTATCTGTGTAAACTCAACCCCATAACATACCCTTTTGTCCACTTCCCTTATGTTTTTAACAACCCCCTTAGCTGATACTGTCCTTTCCTCAAACTGGATTGATACCCCTATCTCCCCGCCTACATTAATGTTTAACTCCCTTGCCTTTAGTATAGGGAGACAGAAGCCAACCCCATCAATACTAATATCGGCGGTTTCAGTTTCCACTTTTACCTGTTTGTCCCCTTCCCCTATAACAACTGTTATAGGTAGGTGTATTCTCAGCCTAAAGTTTCTCCTCCTTTGTATCTGTATAAGGTTAAATGTATGGGGTATTTTGATAATGTATTTACCTTTGTCCTCGTAAATATCCTCTATTCTACCTTCCACTATGTAGATGGCATCGTTGTCCCTTACAAACCTTATTTTTACAGTATCACCTTTTTTAAAGGGAAATGGTGGCTTCCAATCTATTAGATACCAATACATAAACCTTTCGTCTTTGTCGTAAAGGGCTATCGGGTAGCTTTTCTGTTGGTATATTAGGTTTCCCACCTGAAATATATCTATATCTTTAGTGGACACTAAAGGGATAAAAGATGGTAGTTTGTCAAAACCTAACTTTTTCCTCATACTTTTTATAAGTTCTTCACTGTAGGTGTCAGGGTTTTCCTCTATGTAAGCCTGTATAACCTTTTCAAAGGGGGCTTTATACTCTATTGCAAGGAAGGGGCTTTTATGTAGCTTGTTGGAATACTTCCAAAGTATCTCCAGTTCATCTTTTGTAAGCCCTATAGCCTCACCGTTTTTGAAAAAAAGCCTTTTTAAGTATCTGTAGGATATATACTCCTCTACCTTTTCCCAGAAAATAAGTATAAGGGCTACCACCAGAAAGCCAAGTATAACTAAGAATGCACCGAAAACATTAACATTATGTATAGCGTCTTTAAAAGCCTGTATAACTAAGTCTACCCTGCTGTCCAAGGCTGTTTCCTACCTGTTTGTTATCTCCTGTATCCTTTCAACAACCTCTTTTATTATCCAATCCGGTGTAGATGCCCCTGCGGACACCCCTATATTTTCAGCGTCTTTAAACCAGTCCTCCTCCAACTCATCTGCCTTTTCCACGTGGTAGGTGTTTGGGTTTAGGGCTTTGGATATTTGGGCTAATCTTCTGGTGTTTCCACTGTGTTTACCACCTATAATAACCATTACATCAACCTCTTTAGCTAACTTTTTAACCTCTTCCTGTCTAAGTGATGTGGCATCACAAATTGTGTTAAACACCTTTAACTCTTCCACATTTGAGGCTATATACCCTACAGCTTCCTCAAAAAACTCCTCATTTTGGGTTGTCTGGGCTACAACCCCAACCCTGTTTCTTTTTGGGAATTTTCTTATTAAATCCTCCATATTCTCAACTACAACACCTTTACCCCCTGCCTCTTCCAAATGCCCAACTATACCAATAACCTCAGGGTGTCCCTCCTCGCCGATGATAATAACAAAGTATCCCTCCTCAACAAGCTGTTTTACCTTTTCGTGAACTTTTTTCACAAAGGGACAGGTGGCATCTATCACATTAACCCCTAACTCCTTAAGCATTCTTTCTGTTTTCGGTGGGACACCGTGGGAACGGATAAGGATTGTATCCCCCTTTTCAAGCTGGCTGTAATCCTCCAACTCCTTAACATTCATATTTTCCAAAAACTGGACTACCTGTTTGTTGTGTATTATTGGTCCGTTTGTGTAAGCCTTACCATACTTTTTCCCAGCCTCCACTGCACTATCCACGGCGATTTTTACACCAAAACAAAATCCTGCAGAGTTTGCCACCTTTATGTTTGCCATTCCTTTACCCCCAATAAACAAGAGTTGTAAAATTTCATTAACTACATAATAACTACAAAACAGGAGTTTTCAAAGTGGAAAAACTACTGGTTCATATATGCTGTGGCGTTGATGCGGTATACTCCCTGAGGAAATTAAAGGAAACCTTCCCAGATGTTCACATAGAGGGATACTTTTACGACCCGAATATACACCCTGAGGAGGAGTATCTCCTAAGGTGGGTTGAAACAGAAAGGGTCTGCAACCAGCTTGGGATACCTTGCCACCTTGCTGAATACAATCTGGATAGGTGGTTAAAGGCTACCAAGGGGCTTGAGAACGAACCTGAAAGGGGAAGTAGATGTGCTGTCTGCCACGACCTTAGACTTGAGGAAACTGCAAAGTTCGGCAAAGAAAGGGGGTTTGATGCCTTTACCACAGTTTTAACAGCAAGTCCTAAAAAGGATTTCCAAATCCTTAAACAGGTTGGTGAAGCTGTAGGTAAAAAGTATGGGATACAGTTTGTTGCGGTAGATTTTAAGAAAGGTGGTGGTGTAGAAAAGATGAACAAACTTTCTAAAGAAAGCCAGCTATACCACCAAAACTACTGCGGCTGTATGTATGCCCTTTTCCAGCAAAGGGGTGGGGAGTTTGTCCCTGAATTGGTTTCCTTCGGTAAAGGTAGACCTGCAGGTAGCAGGGAGGAGTTGCTTTTTACAAAAAGGATAAGACTGTATGCAGAGGGATTAGGGCTACCTTGTGTTGAGGAGGAGTTTTCCTTTGTAGGTTGGAGGTTAATATCTTCTGTTTTGATGGTAAATAAACAGCCTATCCCCCATACAGTCCTTTACTTCTCTAAGGGAATAAGGGGCAGGTTAAACGGCAAAATCCAGAAAATAGAGGATAAAGGTGATTACATACAGCTTGTTTTAAATAAGCAGAATGTTAAAGTATGGCTTTTTGACCAACTAAAGGAGATACCACTAAAGGAACCGAGGGTTTTTACAGACCCGATATTTATAACAGAAAAGGGTTATATCCCCTTAGACAGGGAAACAAAGATACAGGCTGAGTTAAAGGTCTCCTTTGATGAAAACACAAAATCCCAAAATCTGTTAATAGGGAATTTAGACGCTGAATATACACTGAAGTTTCACAGTGATACACTACTTGACGGAAGTGGCGGATACCAGCTAAATGATATACTCTCTGTTATAGAAAAAAACAAAGAAAAGATAAAAAGTGGAAAATTAAACATAAAGGTGTTAGGTGCGTATCTAATCGGCAAACTTGGTGAAAGGGTGTAGGTATTATTCAGACCTGCTACTTCTGGTAGAATATTATCTAACTTAGATTAATAAGGGGTTGAGAGTATGCTTGCAAACATACTGTTAAAGTATTGGAAGATATTCCTTGCTGTTGGAATACTTATGGCTGTTGGGGGGCTTTTTATACCAAATGTTATAGCCTCTAAAATTGTGGAGTTTACAGGTTTTGCTATCCTTGCAATTACCGCCTATGTCCTTGGATACAAAATGGCTACAGATGAAGCTGAAAAATACATTAGAACAGAGTTAGAGAAGTTAGCAAAAAGGGATATAAGATACAAAATAGCCAGTGAAAAGATGATTAAAAACCTAAAAGGTAAAATTGGGTAATGTCAGAGTTAGCTAAAAACAACAAAACTGTAAAGGTTAAACAGCTTAAAGAGTATCTACAGGACTATCCAAACGAAGGTGTTGCCCAGATATACCTTGAGGTTTTAGAAAACTTTGATGATGATGAGTTAGTCCCAGACTTAATACTTGAAAACCTACTACTTGACGAGGAAGACTTCAAGGTGGATTAGGCGATGACAAAGCACTCAAAAACCCTTTTCGCCGGAATGATAGGGAATGTTTTAGAGTGGTATGATTTTGTTGTTTACGCTTTTTTGGCACCTATTATCGGAACTCTGTTTTTCCCTTCTGAGGACAGGATAGCTTCCTTAATGAGTTCATACCTTGTTTTTGCAGTGGGCTTCTTAATGAGACCTATCGGGGCTATGCTGTTCGGTTATATAGGGGACAAATACGGCAGAAAAACTGCCTTAACTGTGTCTATTATAATGATGGCTGTTTCAACTACAGCTATTGGGCTACTTCCAACCTACGCCCAGATTGGGGTAATAGCACCTGCCCTTCTTTTTGTCCTTAAACTGATACAAGGTCTATCTGTAGGCGGTGAGTATACCACCTCTGTTTCGTTTATTGTGGAACACGCCCCACCTAACAGAAGGGGACTTTTTGGCAGTGTAGGTATACTTGGGGCTGTTGTAGGTATCCTCCTTGGTTCTGCTTCTGGGGCTGTTATAACTAAGGTTCTCCCTGAGGACGACCTTTACTCTTGGGGTTGGAGGGTGTTGTTCTTTACAGGTATACTACTTGGCTTTGTTGGATACTATGTTAGAAAGAATATAGACGAAACCCCTAAATTCCTTGAGTTAGAGTATGAAGAGTTAAAGGAAGCCCACCCTATAAAAAAAGTTATACAGAAAGCCCCTAAAGAACTTTTGAAAACTTTTGCCTTAAGCACATTTCAAGCGGTAGGCTTTTACACAATTTTTGTCTATATGTCCACCCACCTGTCTGAGTTTGTTGGTCTACCAAAGCCTACAGCCCTTACAATAAACACAGTAAGTATGGTAGTCCTTGCAGTTTTAATACCATTTTTCGGGTGGTTGTCTGATAAAATAGGTAGAAAACCTCTTATACTGTTTTCAACAGGGGCTACACTTGTTCTTGCCTATCCTCTGTTTAAGTTTATATCCTCAGGGACACCTACAGACGCACAGCTGGGGCAAATCGTCTTTGCTGTGATTGTGGCAGGATTTATGGCTATACTACCTACTACACTTGTTGAGATGTTCCCTACTGATATAAGAAATACCGGCTATTCTATAGGATACAACCTACCGTTTGCCATATTTGGGGGGACTGCGGCAAATATCTGTATAAAGCTGATAGATATTACAGGGGATTTAGCCTCCCCTTCCTTTTACCTTATGTTTGCCGCCGTTGTAGCCCTTGTAGCTGGAATACTAATCAAGGAAACGGCAAAGGCACCTTTAAAATGAGTAATGCCTTATTTATAGCTGAACTTCTGGAAACCTTGCCACTGTGGGTGGCGTTAATTATGAGTTTATACCCAGAGTTTCAAAATGAAGAGGTTTTTTGGGTTTCCCTTGGAATAGGAAGTGGGGCTTTAGCTTTTGTTCTGTGGGAAACCAAAAGGGGTAGATACAATATTGAGGAGATTACACAGAAAAGTGTTGGGGAGGCTTTAGCTTTATCACTACACTCTATACTGCTTTTAATACTTCTCCTTGTTTTGGCACATCAGGATAGGTTGTATATGGCTACTCCCCTTACTGTGTATATTATAGCCAGTATTATCCTTGAGTTTTTTATAATGTTTAACCGTTCTGGGAAACAAAAGTCTTAAACCTTTCCAAATCCTCCTGTGTATCTATGCCGAGGGTATCCCTATCTGCCTGTAGAACCTTTATTCTGTATCCATTTTCTAACAGTCTAAGCTGTTCTAACTTTTCTACCTGTTCCAACACAGATGGTTTTAGCTTATAGGCAAAATCCATAAGTGTATCCTTCCTGTAGCCATACACACCAATATGTTTTTTTACTACCCCCTGTGGAATATCTGTAAAATTAGTATCCCTTATGTATGGGATTGGACTTCTGGAGAAGTAAAGGGCGTATCCTTCACTGTTAACCACAACCTTAACCACATTTGGGTTTTTGTATTCCTCCTCAGAGGATATAGGGTAGGATAATGTTGAAACTGGGGCGTTATCAAGCCCTTTTATAACTTTGTGTATATCCATCGGGTCAAGTAGTGGTTCATCTCCCTGCACATTGATAACTTTGTCAGTGTTTAAATTTTTTGATACATAAGCCACCCTATCGCTTCCACTGTTAAGGTCAGAGGGGGTCATAAATACTTCCACAGGGTAATCTTTAAGTAGGTTGGCAATTCTTTCGCTGTCTGTGGCTACCACAACCTTTTCCACATCTGGCACTTTAAGGCAGTTTTCTACTGTCCACTGTATTACAGCTTTGCCACCAACCTTTATAAGCAGTTTTTCCTTTAGTCTGGTTGAACCTTCCCTTGCAGGGATTACTATAACTGCCAACTTACCTTCCTATCATTCCCTCTATAGGAGATGATGCTGAGGCATACATCTTTTTAGGTATCCTTCCTGCCAGATAAGCCAGTCTACCTGATATAACTGCGTGTTTCATTGCCACAGCCATCTTTATAGGGTCTTTCGCTTGGGCAATTGCAGTATTCATTAAAACACCATCTACCCCTAACTCCATAACTATAGATGCGTCTGATGCTGTTCCTATCCCAGCGTCAACAATAACAGGAACACTTACAGCTTCTTTTATAAACAGTATGTTGTATGGGTTTTGTAATCCAAGCCCTGAACCTATTGGGGCGGCTAAGGGCATTACTGCGGCACAGCCTATATCCTCAAACTTTTTAGCCATAATAGGGTCATCTGTAATGTAAGGTAAAACTGTAAAACCTTCTTTTACAAGTATCTCTGCCGCTTTTAATGTTTCTATCATATCAGGGTATAAGGTTTTCTGGTCTCCTATAACTTCTAACTTTACAAAGCCGTGTCCAAGGGCTTCCCTTGCCAGTTTTGCAGTTAAAACAGCTTCTTCAGCTGTATAACAGCCTGCAGTATTTGGAAGTATCATTATCTTTGATGTGTCTATGTAATCAAGGAGGTTTGGTTTATCTGGGTCTGTTATGTTTACCCTTCTAACTGCCACCGTTATAATCTCAGCCCCAGATGCCTCTGTAGCCAGTTTTGTTTCCTCAAAATCTTTATACTTACCTGAGCCTACTATAAGTCTGGAACTGAACTCCCTGTCTCCGATAACTAACTTGTCGTCCTTTAGAAGTTCTTCAGCGGTCATATATAAACCTCCCAGTTTGTTAAATTGGTTAATATTTTATCAAAACTGGGCAAAAAATAAAAAAGCCCCCATTTACGGGGGCTTGGGGAAAGTTATAATATAGGCAGATACAGGTTAGAAGAGGAAACCTGCTTCAAATGCTAAAGATGTTCTGTTGTCTTTTTTATTTCCTGTGTCGTCAACGAAAACCTTTTTGCTTGTAGAGATGTAAGCATACTCTATTCTGGCAAATGTGTTAGCAGTTGGCTTCCAAGTTGGTGTAATTGTGAAAGACCAAGCAGAGTTCTTTCCTGTTAGGTAGATACCAGAACCAGTTTCATCTGAAGAGTCTCCGTTGTCAACATACTCTATTCTGATTGGAACTGTTACATTTGCAATCTGGGCGTTGAGGAAATCAACATCTATGTTGAAAGCGATACCCCACGCCGCATCATCAGCTTTTTGGTCATATCCTAAAGGATTGTGTGTTGCATTTTCGTTAGACCTTTTAGCTTCATCATCAAGTGTTGTGTAGTCAAACTCTATTCCAGCTTTAACAATACCAAGGTCAACTTTTGTGCATAGAACATAAAGGTTTCTTCCTTTAGCTTCGTCGTATGTGTGTAGGGATACTGCAGAACCAAATCCTACAAAGTCAGACAGGTTAAATGTGATACCTGCTTCAAATGCGTCAGCAGGGTCGTATCCTAAAGATGCATCATCTCCCTGTCTTAAACCTCCACCTTGGTTGTATCCTGCGTAAACCTGAACGATACCTGCATCGTAGTTAGCCCTTGCACCTGCGTATGCAACAGGGTGTCCTGTGAAGAGAATACCTCTGTTGTAGTGTCTGTTTAAGATTGTTAAAGGTGCTTCACCGAACTTGTTCCATAGGAGACCTGCATCAATAGAAAGGTCTTCCATTGGAGCTATTGTTATGTATGCAAGCCAAGGCATAAAGTCAGTTGTTTCTCCGTGCTTAATAAGTTGTGCGTGGTTAACAACATCGCTTGATGCAACAAGTGTTGGTGCTTCAAAGGAAGCAAATGCGGCGTTAAACCCTATTGGGCTGTTTGCATCTGCATCTTTCTTTAACCCAATAGCAAAGGAAGAAACACGGAATTTGTCTTGGTCTCCTTGTG
>JAADEV010000019.1 GCA_013153295.1 Aquificota bacterium
AACCATTGCTAAGAAAAAACTACCAAAGGAGATTTTTGAAAGGAAGGACAAAAACGGATTTACAATCCTACACCTTGCTGTGTTAGAAGGTAGCACCGATGTAGTTTCAGCCTTACTTAAAGCTGGGGCTAATCCAAATGTAAAAGACAGAGAAGGGAAAACCCCTTTACATTACGCAGTTATAAACGCCTCAGACCTCCGTTCCAATACAGCAAAGATAGAGGTTTTACTGAAAGCTGGGGCAGACCCAAATGCACAGGATAAATACGGAAACACTCCCCTACACTACATATTTGCTAAAGATTTATACTTAGAGAAGTTTAAACTAAAGAACATTGTCTTACTACTTAAATACGGGGCTAACCCTAACATAAAAAACAATAAAGGGGAAACACCCCTTACCCTGTTTTTAGCAAAACTGCCTGAGGACAGCAGGTTAGCGGAGAAGTATAACTATATTGATTGGAAGACCAAAGACCCTTCCCCGTTATTACTTTTAGTTTCCCTTTACATAAAAGGTGGGGCTGATATAAACCTACCTAACGGAGAGGGTAAGTATCCACTTGATATAGTCCTTGAAAAGGAGATAAAAGCTGAGGATTACTGGCGTTCAGCATTAAGTAAATTGGCGGATATACTAATTAAACAGAACGGAAAGGTTAGCTATCAGAACCTTGGGCTTTACTTCTTACACAAAGGGGAGAATGTTTACAACCTTGCTTACCTGTTTAAGTTAAAAGGGAAATACCCTGAGTATAAAAACTTCTTTGATGAACAGATACAGAAAGGTGTAGAAAAGCTAACTAAACTGCTGTCCACAGGAAAGGTTGAATACATAAAGTTAGGAAACAATGTCTCCATAAAGGAAAGCCTTACAATCCCTATAACTACCAAAGTTTACTTTGTTATCCTTGGGGAGAAAGGGGTAGGTAGCTTTGACCAGTTTTTTGGGAAATCAAGCTGGAGGGATTACGGATACATAGTATCTTACACAGGGGAAAAATATCCATCATTTGAAACTCCAATATACGCAGGGGGAGATGCAAGGAACTCTGTTGTTTACGAAGACAGAACATTAACCGCAGGTTTATACACAGTTGTGGTAAAAACAAACAACTCCCACAGTTATGGTAGCTGGAAAGGTGAACCACCTGATATAGTAAACCCACAAAACTGGGGACTGCAGGTTGTATTCCCAAATATAGGAAAAGATACACTATTTACAGTTAAAAGTATCCTTACAAAGTATCCAAACACTAAACACAAATCTAAACTGTTAAAACTACTTTCCCTTGCAAAGGTAAGGGCAAATAAAGAGGAAAGGGACAAAAAACTGTTTAAAGCTGTAGAAAACAGAGACTTACACAGCCTAATAGCCTTTATAAAAAGATACAAAGACAATATCTACAGACCTAAGGCAGAGGCATTAGCGGTTAAAAAGGATTTTGAGTATACAGCAAAATATATAGCTATGAGTAAACTGGTTTTAACACAAGGTAGACTGCTACCCCCAAGTGAAAGTTTAGCAGACAAAATAGCCAAATACTTTGGACTACCTCCTACAGACTACGGGGAAGATGAGGTTGTTGTAAGGGGGGCTAATGTAGAATTTAGGGGAAGAAATGTTTATATCTCCGGAATTATCCAAAACAAAGGAAGTAAAACTGTAAATGTAAACCTACTTGGGTTGTTCCAGTTTAAAACAATCAAAGAGACAAAGGTCTTACTGTTTTTCGGTGGAAGGAATACATCACACTCGTTTAGATGGGATATATTTAAGATACCTAACCTTAGACCTAAGGAGAAAAGGGCTTTTACATTTAAGCTAATCTCAGGTAAGGGAAGTGGTGTAAACTTAGGGCTAATAGGTAGGTCTGTAGAGAGGACATTCTTAGAAAAATACGATGTTCTCCCGTATGTTTCTGTATACTTCCGTATAACACCTGAAGAAAGGGCAAGGCAGGTAAAACTACTAAAAGAAGTAGGACTATACAATGTTAACCTATCAAAGGTAAATGTAGGTAAGATAAAAGACCTTGTATCTGCAAGTGTTAAAGGTTCAACATCATACTCAACAGGAAACAACTACACAATCGTAGCTGTTAAAAATGCATCTGTGGAAGTGGTAAGGGACGGCGGAGGTAATCAGGTAGATATAGTCCCAAGGGATTTATGTTCTGACCATAACTTTGTAGCAATAACCTCAGCTGGACAGAAAAACACAGACCCTTACAACCAGCTTGATTTCCCATATGTTAGATTTCCAATAACCATTACAGTAAGATACAAAGGGGGCTGTGGAATATTCGGCGGTAGTGGAAAAGATGTTTATGTAAAACTGAAGATAAACAAACAAGGGGCTTACAGAGTATTTATTTACCCAAGGTAGGCTATGGAAAGGATAGTGCTTTGTATAACAGGGGCAAGTGGGGTTATATACGGTGTAAGGCTACTACAGGAGTTAACAAAAAGGCTGTTTGTCCATTTAGTTGTGTCTGACAATGGCTTTAAGGTTATACAGGAAGAGATAGGGATAACAAAGGAGGATTTTTTAAAAAGTTTAGGAAATAACTGTAAATTTTACAGCCAACACCAGATAGAGGCTGATATATCCAGCGGTAGTTTTTTAACAAAGACCAAGGGGGTTATTGTAGCCCCCTGTAGTATGGCTACCCTATCTGCTGTGGCAAACGGCTTTTCAACTAACCTGATACATCGGGTTTCAGATGTGGCATTAAAGGAGAGAAAGAAACTTTACCTACTTGTAAGGGAGATGCCCCTCTCCCTTATCCATATAAAGAATATGGAAAAGGTATCCCTTGCAGGTGGAATTGTATCTGTAGCATCACCGGGCTTTTACCACAAACCTGAAACAGTTGAGGATATGGTAAACTTTGTTGTAGGTAAGGTTCTTGACACATTTGATATAGAACACAACCTTTTTAACAGATGGGGGACACCTAAAAAATGAAACTGTCAGAGTGTATAGACCTTTACCTGTCTTATATATCTGATAAATCACCTAATACGCTGAAGAATTACAAAACAGACCTGAAACAGTTCCAGCAGATAGTAGGGGACAGGGAAGTGAACCTTATTTCTAAAACAGATATAGCTAAATTCCGTATGGTTTTACAGTCAAAAAAGAGAAAATCCTCAACAATAGCCAGAAAATTGGCAAGTTTAAACTCCTTTTTTGAGTATTTAATAGACCTTGAGGTGTTAAACTCTTCACCTATAACCAAATCCCACAGACCTAAAGTATCCCAGCGTATACCACCATCACTTACCCACGATGAGATAAAAAGGATACTAAACGCCACCAGAACACTTACAGAAAAGGTTGTGGTTGTGCTTATGTTAACAACCGGATTAAGGTCGTCTGAGCTTATAGGAATAACAAGGGAGAATATCTACATAGAACAAGATGGTAAGGTTTTCAGTATAAACTCTGTAAAGGGGCTAACTGTAAAAGGTGAGGATATTATCTATATCCGCGTTTTAGGGAAAGGGGGTAAAGAAAGGGAAGTGCCTATAACAGGGGAACCTATGGAGCTTTTTGTCCAGTATTTGGAGATGAACACAGGGGAAAGGGTTTTCCCATTCTCATACCACTCACTATGGAGAATGATAACAAAGATAGGTAAAAGGGCAAAAGTCCAGCTACACCCACACAAGCTAAGGCATACAGCGGCAACAATGGCTTTACAGTCTGGGGCGGAGCTTAGGATTATACAGGAGCTACTGGGACACGCATCACCACTTACGACAGCCAGATACGCGAAGGTTGGACAGAAACAGCTTTTAAAGGCTACCAAATCACTGTCAGAAAATATAAAGATATAGCCTACATAATAGGGCTTGTGGTAAACTATCCCAAAAACAGCTGGAGATGAATGTTGAAGGATTTTATATCTGTATCCCAGCTTAACGAAGACAGGTTTTTCCAGATATACCAGCTATACAAGGATTTTAAGGAAAAATACAACAACGGCGATAAAAAGCTGTCAGACCTAAGGGGATACTCAGTTTTACTACCTTTTTTTGAAAACTCCACAAGGACAAGAACATCATTTGAGCTTGCGGGGAAGATACTTGGGGCAGACACAATAAATATCTCCGGTTCAACCAGCTCTGTAAAAAAAGGGGAAACCTTATACGACACAATAAAAACCCTTGAGGCTATGAGGTCAGATTTTATAGTTATACGCCACTATATGTCTGGGGCGGCACATATTGTGGCAAACAAAGTAAAATCCCGTGTTATAAACGCTGGGGACGGAATGCACGAACATCCTTCACAGGCGGTTTTGGATGCGATTACCATTTTAGAGAAAAAGGGAAAAATAGAAGGGCTGAAGGTTGTTATTGTTGGGGATATACTACACAGCCGTGTAGCAAGGTCAGATATAAAACTACTTAGTATGCTTGGGGCTAAGATTACCCTATGTGCGCCACAAACAATGTTGCCCAGACACCTTGAACCGTTTGAGGTTGAGGATATTACAACAGATATAAATGAAGGGCTAAAGGGAAAAGATGTGGCTATCTTTTTAAGGATACAGCTTGAGAGACAGAACAAGGTTTTCTTTTCCACATTAAACGAATACTCTATAAAGTATGGCTTAAACCAAGAGCGGGTAAACCTGCTAAAGGAAGACGCTATTATTATGCATCCGGGACCTGTAAACAGGGGAGTGGAGATACAAAGTGAGCTTGTTTACGGGGACAGAAGTGTAATCTTAGACCAAGTTGAAACAGGTCTATTTACCAGAATGGCTATATACAAATACCTACTTACAGCTTAGGGTTTATCCTTTTAAGCTGTTGGATAACCTTACAACCCCTTTGGTATCCAAGTTTACAGGCTTTCTTAAAGTATTCAACTGCTGTCTGCCTGTCTTTATTTACCCCTATACCTTTAAAGTATAAAACACCTAAGTTAAAACAGCCCTCACCGTCGTTAAGACTACAGGCTTTTTTAAACAACTCTATACCTAAGTTTATATCCTTGTATCCAACCTCACCTGAGAGATACATATAGCCTAATCTGGTGCAACCGTTCCCAAAGTTAAGATTACAGGCTTTTTCGTAATACTCCCTTGCCTTCCTTAAATCCCTACTAACACCTGTCCCATCACCATACATAGCCCCTACAGTGCTACAGGCTATACCTAATCCCATATCACAGGATTTTTTAAAGTAATCAAACGCAAGCTGTGGGTTTCTGTCTACCCCTAAGCCGTATAGGTAGTGTAATCCCACATTATAACAGCCCTTTACCTCACCGAGCTGGCAGGCTTTCTCAAAGAAGAACATTGCCATTTTATAATCCTTTGGGACACCATTACCAAGTGAGAAAAGCAGTCCTATATTAAAACAGGCTTCACCGTCCCCTGCTTCACATTTTTCCTTTAGTATTTCAACTGTTTCGTTAGCCTGTATTCCAACTATAAGGGTTAAAACCACTGCAAGGGAGAGTATCCACCTTTTCATTGGTATACCTCCTGCAAAATCTCCCTTTCCCAGCGGTAGAACTCATCTGAAAAATATTTTACCCTTTTCTTTTTGTATTCCTTTGTGGAGTATAGTATCTTGTAGTCTTTTATCCCTATTTCATCTGATAGTTTTTTTACAAAATCCTCAAGTTCCTCCTTTGTTTTTGCGTGTATCATAGAAAACAGGTTGTATTGCCATTTTTCGTTTGTAGTCCTTTTATAGCAGTGGCTAACTGAACGGTATGACGCAAGGGTATACCCAACATCGTCAACCTTATCCTCAGGCACTTTCCAAACTGTCATACCATTGGCTTTAAAGCCTGCCTTCCTGTGGAAAAGTATAGCCGCAAACCTACGCATTATACCGCTGTCTTTATACAGCTTCAGTTTTTGTATAAGGCTGTCCTCATCTATTCCTATATCTTTGGCGTATTCCTTAAAAGGTTCCCCTGTTAACGGTATGTCCTGCTGGGTTATCTTTACAATATGTTTGTCCTGTTCTGTTAGTGTGTAGTCTAACTTTTTCTCCTGTTTATCCCCAGTTTCCTTTTCGTCTACAGAGCCGAAATCCAGTTTAACCCCTATCTTATACAGTTTTACAGTCTTTAAAACTGCATAGTCTTTAACCCCTGTTTTTTCCGCAAGGAGTTTTACAGTTTCCCCAAGTCCAAGCTGGCTGTCCGGTGGAACTGCTATTGTAAACCACAGGTTAAACTCATCTGTCCTTTGGTAGTTGTGGCTTACCCCCGGGTGGGAGTTTACAACCTGTGCCACCTTATCCATATCCCCCTCTACCTTGAAGGCAACAAGGGAGCTGTCGTATCCAAGGGATTTTGTATCGTATATAGGGGATATTTGGCGGATTATTTTACCCTCCTTAAGTTTCTTTATCAGGTTTATAGTTTCTTCCTCTGTGATACCAAGTTGGTTTCCTATCTCTTTAAATGGTCTTTTTACCAGTGGTATACCTTCCTGTAGTTTCTTTAGCAGTTGCTTCTCTGTATCAGTTAGGGCTTCCAGCATAAAACCTCTCCCTTGTTATACAGTTTCTTCCACCTTTCCAAAGGCTTTCTCATACCAGCTTATTTTATCCTTTAGGTTAACAACATCACCTATAAGGAATATTGCCGGTGGGTATACCTTTGTTTTACCCTCTGCTACTTCCTGTAAGGTGGAAACTATCTCCTTCTGTTCCTTTGTTGTTCCCTTTTCTATAAAGATAACAGGTGTTTTAGGGTCTTTTCCAGCGTTTATAAGGTTTTGGGCTATTTTTTCCCTGTTTGAGACACCCATAAGGAAAACAAGGGTATCTATCCCTGCCAGTGCATTCCAGTTTATATCTGGAAACTGTCCCTTTGAACCGTGTCCTGTGATAACTGCAAATGAAGAAGCTACACCCCTGTGTGTAACAGGAACACCTGCATACATTGGGACGGATATTGCTGATGTTATACCGGGAACCACCTCGTAGGGTATTCCCTTTTCTTTAAGGAATATAGCCTCTTCCCCACCTCTGCCGAAAACAAATGGGTCTCCACCTTTAAGTCTTACAACCACATCGTTTTTTGTTGCAAACTCATAAAGGAGAAAATTTATCTTATCCTGTTCTAAGATATGTTTTCCGTCTTCCTTGCCTACATACACAAGTTGACAGCCCGGTTTTGCGTTAAACAGTATCTCGGAGTTTATAAGCCTGTCGTAAAGTATAACATCTGCGTTCTGTATTAGTTTGTAGGCTTTTACTGTAAGTAATTCTGGGTCTCCCGGTCCCGCCCCTACAATATAAACCTTCCCCATAGCTAAACTCCTTTATTGTTATCTTACTATGAATATACCTGATGGTGTTGGGACTGTAATCTCTTTCAGCAGTTTCCAATCCTCTGTTGAGTATACCTTTAGGCTGTTATCAAAGTATGAGGATACATACAGTTTTTTTCCGTCTTTGGAAAATCTCATATGCATTACCCTTTTCCCAGCTGGGAAGGTTTTTACTACCTTTAGACCTTTTATATCTATAACGGAGATAAGGTTGTCTTTGTCCCCGCTGTAGTTGACTATAGCTATACTTTTGTTAGGTGATACAGTTATAAAGACCGGAAGACCTGCAAGGGGGATATACTTTTTTACTTCCATACTGTTTATATCTACCACATACGCCCTTTTTTCCCCTACAGCTGGTATTAGGGCTATACCGTTTGCCACCCCCCACATTCCAAAGTGGGGTATTTTAAACACAACCTCTTCCTTGTTCTTCGTTTGGAAAACTGCCTTTTTGTAGTTAAAGCTGTCTAAATCAAGTATCCCTACACCTTTTTCTTTAAAAAAACCTACTATATACCTGTTCCCACTTATAAGGGCGTCAAATGGCATTTTACCGGCATTTTCTACTGTAAAAACCCTTTCAAAATCCCTGTTTTGGTCTAATACCCATATCTGGTCTTTGTCCATAAGGGAGAAAACAAGGAGATTTTTGTAAGGTTTTATACCAACATTCCTTGAGTTTGTTTTTATCTCTTTGTGTATATCTAAATCCTGTGTAAGGATACTTACCTTTTTCGGGTCGTAGTGGGCTATTGCTATATAATCACCGATAAATGTAAAACCTATGCCACTGTTCCCCGGTTTTATTTTTTTTATAACCTTGTCTGTTCTGTTGTCTATCTTTGAGAAGTAGCCGTCCCTTGCGATACAATAGCTGTAATCACCCTTTGTTTTTACTATAGAGTGGTTAAGGTTTCCAAGGTCTTTTATCTCTCCTACCAGCTTACCGTCCTGTATTACAGCTAAACTTCCCCTTTCCCTTTCTACCACATACAGTTTTTCTGCCAATGCAAACTGGGTCAGTATCAGAACTGCTATTATTAGATGTAGCATTCCGGGTCCTCCGCAAAGTAGTCTCCATATACAGCATACGCCCTTGAACGGGAATTTCCATTACATATGTCAAGAAACTGGCAGTTTTCACACTTACCTTTTACAGGTCTTGGGTGTTGTCTAAGTTTGGATAGTATACCATTTGAGTTCCATATCTGGTAAAAATCCTTCTCTTTTATGTTGCCTAACTTCAGTGGAAAGTATGTATCTGGCTTAACATTCCCCCTGTAGTCTATGTCCGCTATCCTTACACCTGCCTGATTACCGCCCCAAGTTTTTAGGTTCTGGTAGAGAATATCTGCTTTTTCAGGGTATCTCTCTTTAAACTTGTGGTAAAGGATTACTGCGTCAGCCTCGTTGTTCCCGGTAACGATGTCTATATCTATACCTTTTTCAACATACTCAAACCCTTTGTCTATAATATCCTCTACTATCTTTCTGTATTCTTCCTTTTCCGCCTGTGTAAGGTTTCTACCCCTTCCTGAGTATACCAGATGGGAGAAGTATAGCTTTGGTATATTTTCCTCTTCAGCAAGTTTGAATATAAAGGGGATACTTTTGTATGTTTCCGATGTAATGGTAAAACGCATTCCAACTTTTATCCCTGCGTCCCTTACCAGCCTTATTGCTTCCATAGAACGGCGGAAAGCCCCTTTCATTCCCCTAAATCTGTCGTGGGTTTCCTCATCTCCGTCTATACTAATCCCTACATAGGAAAAGTTTTCCTTTATCTGGTCTATGTTATCCTCTGTTATAAGTAGTCCATTTGTGGAAAGGGTTGTTATAAAGCCGTTTTCATTAAACAGTTTGGCTATATCAAACAGGTCTTCCCTAAGTAAAGGTTCCCCTCCAGATAGGATTAGATACTTAACATTGGCTTTTTTTAGATAGGGTATCTGGGCTTTTATCTCCTCTATGGATAACTCGCCTGTTCTTACTGTGTTTGCCGCTGAATAACAGTGTTGACAAAACAGATTACATACATTTGTTAGGTTCCATATTAGGATAACCCCGGGGAATGGTCTAACTTTTTCACCTTTTAAACTTTTTTTAATGTATTGTGTTATCCTTAGCATCTTTAAACTCCATCATATAGGAAACGATAGCCTCAAGTTCGTATTGGGAAAGGTTCAAGTTCGGCATAGCGTTCCTTTCGTATCCAAGCTGTTTGTAAGTGGCTTCAGGGTTCATTATGTGGGAGATTATTAAATCTTTGCTTCTGTGGTTTACTATCCATTTAAATGATGGAGCAAATGCTTCCTGTGTTTGGTGATGGCAACCCCAACACTTTTCCATAAAAACATCTTTACCAAGTAGGTATGGGGCATACTTCCTTGATTTGTTTATTATATTGTATTTTCCAATTGGTATACTTGCAGGTATGTTTTTTACCAGCTTAAGGGTTATGCTGTCGTATATAAGTAATGCACCGTCCTTGTTGTAAAGGCTAACATAGGCTAAATTTCCGTCCCCTGAAAACTCTGTGTGTATAACCCTTTTTCCCTTTATTGTATCCAGTGTTTTTACTAAGTAGCTGTTTTTATCAACAAGGACAACCTTGTCCTTCCCGTTGTCAGTCCACAGGTAAGGGGTTGTTGGGTGGGTTCTAACAAAAAATCCGTTCCCCTGTATATTAACCTTTTTGTTAAACTTCCAGTTATACATCTGCCATACGGTTATGTAAGGTTTGCCTATATGTGGTGTGGCAAAGTAAAACTTACCTTTTCTATACCAGAATGTTGCAGATGCAAGGTGGGGCATTCCCTTTATCGGGTAGGAGAAAATCTCCTTATCCCCATTTATATCGTAAACTGTTAAAAGGGAACCTCTCCTTGAAGTTCCAACTACATACTTTTCAAATGGGTCTATAAAAAAGTCTTCATAAGGTTCTTTTATCTTTTTGTAATTTATTTTTAGGCTTTTTGTGTCTAAAAATCCTATAACTGCCTTGTCTCTGTAAGAGAATATAGCTTTATCATCTGACCATAACTCGTATATAGCTGATATTAAACCGTCCTGTTTTATTACCTTTTTAGGCTTAAAGCTCTCTGCATCAAGGATTACAATGGATTTTGGCAACCAGCAGGAAACAAGTAGTTTTTTACCGCTTCTGTCTAATGATATATTCCTAAGGTAAACACAAGCCCTAACCTTTCCGAAAAATCTCCCTTTATCTATATCGTATCTCCCTATCCAGCCGTCCCTTGAAGGAACATAAACCTTCCACCCTGATGGAGAAAACTTTAAGCCTCCGTGAACATTCTTAAAATCAAACTTGTCAAGTATTTCTGTCTCTTCCATTATCCATACCTTTTGGTGTCCCCTTTCCACTACAGCGACTATATTCTTTATGTTTCTAACAGGTAGCTTCTTTGTAGGGGCATCTTTGTTTATCTGTATGGATTTGATTATCCTGTCCTCTGACCAGCTTACTTTAACTGGGGTTTTTATGTATTTGACTATAGCTTGTATCTGTTGGTCTGTTAAGTTTGGAAAGGCTGGCATCTGTGTGGCAGGTAAACCTTCCTTTATGATTTTGGCTAACTTTTGGTCAGAGTATTTTTTTAGAAAAAGTGGAAAAAGAGGGGGAGCCACTGTCCCCGTCCTGTCTTCCCCATGACAAGAGGCACAGTGTTGGTGGAACAGCCTGCTCCCCTCAGCCAACTCCCCTGCAAAGGCACCAAACACTATCAGGAGGGTTAGCGGCAGCAGGATTATGGTTCTTATTCTTACCATTAATAGATGTCCTTCATTGTGTTGTATACATTAAACTTACCTGTAGGTGTTCTTACCCAGTCTCCGCTGATTTCCTTCTTCAGCTTAAGTGTCTTAGCATCGTAAACAAGTATTGCTGTAGGTTGGTCTTTTTTACCCCATACAGAAATCCAGAATTCTGTTCCGTCCTCGTTGAACTCCTCGTGAACAGCTCTAACATTTTTGTATTTCTTAGGCACTTTTAGTGTTTTAACCAGCTTAAATGTGTTCTTATCAAATACGAATATGCTTCTCTTTAGCTCGTCATCTGGGTTAAGTGGTCTGTCTGCTATGAGATACTTGGATTTTGGATGTGTCTTGATAAAGAGGTTTCCACCACCTTCTCCCGGTAGGTCAAACCACTTAACAACCTTCCAAGCGTTTTGTGGGTGTCCTTTAGGGTCTGTTCCGATACAGGCTACCCTTTTCTCACCGATGTGTCCTGTACACCATATTGGTCCATACTTAGGATGGTCTATGTTTGCTCCTCTACCTGGGTGTGGTTTTGTTCCAACTTTTACAATAGCCTCAAGCTCTTTGTCTTTTGTATCAATAACAACCACTTTGTTTCTGGCGTTAGCGGCAACTAAGAAGTATCTCTTAGATAAGTCCCAACCACCGTCGTGTAGGTATCTTTCAGCGTCAATCATATCAATGGAGATTGTTCCCTTGTCAACTTTGGAGTAATCTACCAGCCATACCTGTCCAGACTCTTTTATGTTTAGAACCCATATTGGGTCGTAGTGAGATGCAACGATAGATGCAACCCTTGCTTCCCTTACGAACTCTTGTGTGTCGTAGTAGTAGGAACTTGTGGATACGATTTTCTTAGGTTCAAGTGTCATACCATCTAACACAACGAAAGATGGTGGCCAGTAGCAACCTACCACTGCGTATTTATCTTCGTATCCGTGGTATTTAGATGTATCAATAGACCTTGCGTCATAACAGGTTTTAACTTCAGCTACTTTGTCCGGTTTCTTTAGCCATAGGTCTATAACTGTAGCCTTACCGTCCCTACCTATGGAATACATATATCTTCCTGATGCGGAAGACCTTAGAATGTGAACAGCGAAACCTGTATCAACTATGTTAACAAGCTCTTTTGTATCACCATCTATAATAGCAACTTTACCTACATCTCTTAAGATTACACCGAAGAAGTTCTTCCAGTTTCTATTGTGTTGTGGTTTGGAAGGTCTTTTATCAACTGGTAGGTAAACCTTCCAAGTTTCCTTCATCTGAGCCATAGATAGTTCTGGTGGTGGAGGTGGCTCGTGTTGTAAAAATCTTGCCAGCAGGTTAATTTCCTCTTTGGAGAGGATACCTTGTTTACCCCAGTCTGGCATACCACCTGTTGTTCCGTTGTAGATAAATGCTTCTAAAGCCGCTGTGTTTAACCCTCTTTTCTTAAGTCTTTCAGGGGTTAACGCTGGACCGGTAGCCCCTTTTCTTAACATTCCGTGACAACCGGCACATCTGTCAAAGTAGATTTGTGCGGCTTTTTTCATCTCCTCCTTTGTTAGTGGTGGAGGAGAGTTTTCAGCTTTGGCAG
>JAADEV010000037.1 GCA_013153295.1 Aquificota bacterium
GGCAGGGACGGTATGTGGGTTGTGTAAATCTGTGGAAGATGACCCTAACGGAGAAAGGGAGATACATATTACAGAAATTCTTCAACAGGCAAAAGAAAAAGGTTTATGCCCTTAAAAGCCCTTACCTAACCTACCCTAAAATCCGATATAATTGATAGGAAAAACAACTGATAAGTAGAGGGAAAGGAAGAGATGGTAAAAGCTGGTATTTTTGCGGTTTTACTTGCAACAGCTGTAGCCTTTGCAAATGAGACAGAAATACTAAATAACTCAGTTTTTAAACAGAAATACAGGGCTGTAATGTCAGATGATGGGGTGCCTTTCCCCAGCTTCCAAAAAAGTATAGTAGACCTATCAATTGGGTTTTTAGGGACAACCTACAGGTTTGGAGGTAGTAGTTTCTGGGAGGTGGACTGTTCTTCCTTTGTCCAAAAGGTTTTTAGAATGGCAGGGGTAGACCTACCGAGGACTGCAAGGTATCAGGCACAGTTTGGTGTCCCTATTACAAGGGAAGAATTAAAGCCCGGAGATTTACTATTCTTCAGGACTTACGCCAGATACCCTTCCCATGTGGGAATATACATAGGGGAGGGGAAGATGATACACGCATCTTCCTCAAAGAAAAGGGTAATAGTATCAAGGGTTGATAACGCCTACTTCCTGAAAAGATTTCTGTTTGCAAAAAGGATTTTCCTTTACAACCCAGAGGAGATAGTTGATGAAAAGTAGAAGCACCACAATACTGGTTGTTAGAAAAGATGGAAAAACTGTTATAGCAGGGGACGGACAGATAACCCTTGGACACAGTGTTATGAAGGCAACAGCCAACAAAATTAGAAAACTACACGATGGGAAAGTGGTTGTAGGTTTTGCAGGTTCAGCGGCAGATGGACTTGCCCTTATGGAAAGGCTTGAGGAAAAGCTAAACAAACACAGGGGCAACCTGTTAAGGGCGGCAGTTGAGTTGGCAAAGGACTGGCGGACAGACAGGTATTTAAGGAGGCTTGAGGCTGTTTTAATAGCCGCAGATAAAGAAAAAATGTTCCTTATATCAGGGAACGGAGATGTGATAGAACCTGATGAACCTGTTTTAGCCACCGGTTCAGGTGGGGATTTTGCCCGTTCAGCGGCGTTGGCACTATACAGGAACACAGACCTTTCTGCAAGGGAGATAGTGGAAAAATCTATGGCTATAGCCTCCCAGATATGTATATACACCAACGAAAACTGGACTATTGAAGAGTTGTGAAAACAGACCTTGAGTATCTTGATGTAGGGATACCTATTCCCAATTTTAACCTTTTTACATACTCTTTCCCGAAAAAAGCCCTACCAAAAGACCCAATAGGAAGGAGGGTTTTAGTTCCCTTTAGAAACACAAAGCTAATCGGTATTGTTTTTCAAAAAACCCCTTCTGCAAAAGACAAAGGAGATATAAAACAGATAGAAGCCTTTCCAGACAAAGCCCCCCTTTTTGATACAGACCACCTAAAACTGATACAGAATATCTCCGAGTATTATGTTTCCCCTGTAGGGATAACAGCGTATAACATACTACCTGAAGGGTTAAGATGGAAATTTAACAGAAAAACAGGTAGATGGGTAATACCATCTAAACTGGATAACAGGGTTTTTGAACCTACAACCTATCAGATACCCTCAGGGTTAACAGAGAAGATGAAAGCCCTTTTATGGGCTTTGGTTGAAAGGGAGGAGTTAACCCTATCCCAAATAAAAGAGATGGGTTTCTCACAATCAACCTTAAACGCATTATTAAAAAAAGGATTAATAAGGGAAAAGTATCCCCTTTCCACATTAACACAACCGAAATTAGACCTACAACTTACACCGAAACCTACAGAAAGAAAGGGAATATACATAACCCCCTTTTTGCCACACAGGGAAAGGCTGAAAATCCTATCCTCAGCTATTGGTGAAAACCTACAAAGGGGTAGAAGTAGTTTAATAGTCCTACCGTCTATAGCCTCAATACAGGAATTACACCAGTATTTTAAATGGCAGTTTAAAGACAGGGTTGTGGTATACGCAGACACCCTTTTAGAGGAGGAAAAGATAAACCTATGGTTTCAGCTTAAAGAAAAATCCCCATTTGTAGTCCTTGCAACCCACCTTGCCCTTTTTATACCTATAAAAAATTTAGGATTAATAGCCGTAGAAGAGGAATACTCCCAAACTTACAAAAACTTACGAACACCAAGGTATGATACCAGAAGGGTAGCATTTGAAATACTAAAGATAAAAAAGGATATACAGCTGATACTTGGGGCGGGGGTGGTATCAACAGAAACCTACTACCTGTTGGCAACAAAAAGGGCTAAACCAACTGTAAAAACATTAAAAAGGAACAGAAAAACAGAGATTACACTTAGGAAGTTTGACTTTAAAAATATTGTAGAAAAGGGACTTTTAAGGTTAATGGAAAACAGAAAAAAAAGTTTTTTAGTTATAACAAACAAAAAGGGCTACTCCCGACTACTTTACTGTGAAAGGTGTGAAGAAGATATAAAATGTGAAAGGTGTGATATACCCCTTAAAGTGATGAAGGGAAAAGAACTCTTTTTACAGTGTGAACTTTGCGGTAAAAGATACAACCCCATAAAACACTGCCCCAAATGTGAAACCCCCCTTTCACAGGTTGGATTTGGTTCACAGAAGGTTTTAGAGATACTAAAGGGCTTTTTCGGCGATGATGTGGCACCTTTAGAGGAAGGGAGAAAAAGGATAAATGTAGTCTCCTCGCTGTTTTCCAAAGACCTTACAACCCCAGAGTATAACTATGTGGTAAATATATACCCTGATTTCCAGCTTTTTATACACGATTTTAAAAGTAATGAAAGTTTTTTCAGAAGTGTTTATCTACCATTCTTTAAGGCAAAGGAGGGATACATACTTTACACAAACCAGCCAAAAACAGTAGAGCCTATAAAAGCATTACTTGAGAATAATCCCCATATTTTTTACAAAAAGGAGCTTGAAAACAGAAAAAACGGAGGCTTACCACCATACCATAGACTTGTAATACTAACATTTGAAGGGAAAGGGCTTACACTGGAAAAAGTGGAGGAGCTTTTTAACAGTTTTAAAAAAGGGTTTACACATCTTGATTACGAGGGGATATTTTACGCATTCCATACAAAAATCAGGGATAGGAACAGGTATCAAGTGATACTAAGGGATTTTAAAGACAGGGAGAAACTTAAAGGGCTTTACCTTACCTGTAAAAGGAAAAACATAAAACTTACCATAGAAGTTTTGTAGAGCAGTTGGTTTTAGTTATAATTTTGTTTTGGAAATAAAACAAAGGGGGTGTTTTTATGCCAAGGATTGCAAAAACAGAAGAGGAGCTAAAAAGTATAGTCCACTCTGCAGTTAACTGTGAAGAAAACGGACAAATATCCATAGCAGACGAAAAAAAGCTAAGGGAAGAGGTTATAGACGATTTAATCTATACAGCTGTTTTTTCTGAAAATGAAAAACTAAAGGAGATGGCAAAGAAAGTAATAAGAAAGATAGCCAATGAGTATGGGGCTATACCATCGTCTATACACGATTTTTATATGGCAATGGGCAGGGGAGAGGTTGATAACCTTACAGTCCCAGCTGTTAACATCAGGGGTATGACCTACGATGTTGCCCGTCAGATGTTTAAAGTGGCAAACAAACACAACATAGGGGCTTTAATATTTGAGATAGCCAAGTCTGAGATAGGATACACAGACCAAAGACCATCAGAATACGCCGCCTGCGTCCTTGCCGCCGCAATAAAGGAAGGGTTTAAAGGACCGGTGTTTATACAGGGAGACCACTTCCAGTTTAACGCAAAAAAATACGCAGAAAACCCTGAAAAGGAGCTACAGTCTATAAAAGAGCTTACAAAGGAAGCTATACAGTCAGGCTTTTACAACATAGATATAGACCCTTCAACGCTGGTTGATTACTCAAAACCAACACTAAAAGAACAGCAGTATCACAACTACATAAACACTGCAAAGATGACAGAGTATATTAGAAGTATAGAACCTGAAGGGATTACCGTATCTGTAGGGGCTGAGATAGGGCATATCGGAGGTAAAAACTCAACTGTAGAAGAGTTTGAGGCGTTTATGGAAGGCTATCTTGAAAATCTACCTGAAGGAATGGCAGGTATATCCAAAATGTCCGTTCAAACAGGAACAGAACACGGGGGAATACCACTTCCAGACGGTAGTATTGCAGATGTAAAACTGGACTTTAATGTGTTAAAGGATATTGGTAAAGTAGCAAGGGAGAAATACGGACTTGGGGGAACTGTCCAACACGGAGCATCTACACTACCAGACGAGCTTTTTGACAAGTTTCCAGAGAGCAACTGCTGTGAGATACACCTTGCCACAGGTTTCCAAAATATAATGTATGACCTAATACCTGAGGATTTTAAACAGGAGATTTACAACTGGTTAAAGGAAAACCTTAAAAACGAATGGAAGGAAGGTTGGACAGAGGAGCAGTTTATATACAAAACAAGGAAAAAGGGCTTTGCACCTTTCAAATACCAGTGGTGGACTTTAGATAAGGAGTATAAAGACAGGATAATGGAAGCCCTTTACAACAAGTTTGAGTTTCTGTTTGGTAAGCTAAATGTGTTTAACACAAAGGATTTAGTAAACAAATATGTAAAACCTGTTAAAGTTCCATACGGAGAGCTTAAAGGATAGTATTTTTAGGGGGGATACCCCCCCTTTTCCCATAAAAGGAGTTAAAATGTCCCAGCTTGATAAACAGATAAACGCAATAAAAGAGATATACAACCAGTTAAAGAAGGCAAAATCAAAAATACTACCTGTTATTGTAGGTAAGTTTGCCTTAACAGTGTATACACAAGGTATGTATCCTGCAGGGAATATCTCACTACTGTTTCCAGATTTACAACTTTTAACACAGGTTTTAAAGGATTTAGGCTACCAACAGATGGGTGATTACTGGGTTAAAGATGATATAGCAGTAGAGGTAAGTAAAAAGTTTGAGCTTATACCATTTGGACAGTTTAACCAGATAGAGGTAGACGGCTTTGTAATAAATGTTATCTCTCTGGAAGACCTGCTTGTTGATATGATGGAACAGTGTGTAGAAGGTGATGAAACAGTCTGCCAGCTTATACAGATGCTAATAAAATCCTACTACCCTGCTATAGATTTCCACCATATATTCCAAAACTTAAAAGACAAAAGATACCTGATAAAATTCAGACAGTTTCAAAAAGAGGCTAAAAGTTAGGAGGAAGATGCTTTTTACCGTTAATATAGGAAAGTTTTTATACCTGAAGGATATAGAGTTAACCTTCAGCCCAAAACTAAATGTGTTCACAGGTGAAACAGGGGTTGGAAAATCCCTGATAATAGACGCAATATCCTTTGTTTTAGGGAAAAAGGGAAAGTATCAAGAGGGGGATTTTGTAGAGATACAGTTTGAAGATGTGGATAACAGCTTTGCAGAGGAAGGGACACTTATACTTGCAAGGCAGGTAAAAAACGGAAAAAACATATACTTTATAAACGGGAAGAAAGCTACACTATCATCTGTAAAAGAGGCATCACAGGGGATAATCTCAATCCACGGACAGGGACAGCAACAAACCCTGTTTAACAAAAAGATGCACCTAAAACTACTTGACCAGTATGCAGGTATACAGGCGGTTTTACAGGATTATCAGAAGCTATACAACAGATACAGGGAACTGGTGGACAGATACAACCGAATAAATCAGGAACAGTCTGAAAGACTTAGGGAGTTGGATATACTTAGATACCAGCTTGAAGAGTTAAAAGGGGCAGAACTGAAAAAAGGTGAAAAGGAAAGGTTAGAGGAGAGATACAGATACCTGTCCCAGATAGAAGAAATAAAAGAAGCGGTATCCACAGCATCAGCCCTCCTCTCAGAGGAGGAAGACAGCGTTTTAGACAAGCTGTCCTTTGTTATAAAAAGCCTACAAAAGGTTTCCCAGCACAGTAAAGAGTTGCAGAACACAGTCTCTATACTTGAAGAGGCAAAAGCCCTAATACAGGAAGGTTATTACTCCCTTGATACCGTTGATACAGAGATGGAAGAAGAAGATATAAACCAGATAGAAGAGAGGCTTAACCTGATAAACCGCCTTGAGATGAAATACAACACAGACGAAGAAGGGCTTTTAGACCTTATAAAACAGTTTGAAGAAAGGATAGAATACTTAGAAAGCCTTGAGTTTAAACTACCGCAGATACAGAAAGAGATAGACCAACTAAAACCCCAAATAGAAAAGTTGGCAGATGAAATATCACAAAAAAGGAAGGAGGCTGGGGAAAGGCTACAAAGGGAGGTGGAAGCCCACCTTAAGGAGTTAGCTATGCCTGAAGCAAGGTTTAAAGTGAATATAAAAGAAAAGCCCCTTGACCATACAGGTAAAGATGATGTTGAGTTTCTGTTCTCAGCAAACAAAGGGTTTAGTGTAGCACCACTTGAAGAGGTTGCCTCAGGTGGGGAAATATCAAGGCTGTCCCTTGCCTTAAAACTGGTTGTAGGTAGCGATGTGGACTGTATGATTTTTGATGAGATAGACACTGGAATAGGGGGAAAAACAGCTAACATAATGGCAGAGAAGCTAAAAAAACTGTCAGAAAAGTATCAGGTTATACTAATAACCCACCTACCACAGATAGCCGCAGTCTCAGATAAGCATTTTTATGTGGAAAAGCTGTTTACACAGGACACCACAACAGCCACAGTAAAAGAGTTGTCCCCTGAAGAAAAGGTAAAAGAGATTGCCAGAATGCTGTCTGGAAAGGTTGACCAACACAGTATTAAACTGGCTCAACAGATGATAGGGTAATGGAAAAAAAGAAATATAACTACAAGCTAACACTAAAGTATATAGGAACTAACTACTACGGTTGGCAGAAACAACCTAACAAGCCTACAATCCAACAGGTTATAGAAGACCTTTTACAGGTTCTTTTTAAAGAAAAAATAACCCTTGTAGCCTCAGGGAGGACAGACGCAGGTGTCCACGCCCTTGGACAGGTGGCAAACTTTAAAACATTAAGCTACAGAACACCTAAGGAGGTTTACAAATACCTTAACGCCTCCCTACCTAAGGATATAGCAGTGGTAAAGGTTGAAGAGGTTCCACTTTCATTTAACGCCAGATTTAGTGCAAAGGGTAAAACATACTTTTACAGAATTTACACAAAACCAGACCCTTTCCTTTACAACTTCGGCTGGTATATAGCAAAAGAACTGGATATAAAAGCAATGGAAGAAGGTATAGAACTGATAAAAAAATATAAAAAACTTAAAAGTTTTGCAAAAAAAGGTGATTACCTAAGGGAGGATATAGACCTTAGGGAACTTTATTTAAAATACGATGGGGATATAATAGAGATATACATAACAGCCTCCCACTTTTTAAGGTATATGGTTAGAAAGATTGTGGGACATCTGGTAAGGGTTGGACATAGGAAGATGGATTTAAAAGAACTGGAGAGTATTATTCTACAAAACCAGCCAGACGCAGGGCTGTTTATAGCCCCACCACAGGGGTTATTCCTAAAAGAGGTATACTACTAAAGGGGAGTAAAAAGATGGAGTTAATAGATTTAATCAGGTTTTTAACAGATACACTGAACAACGGCTTTATGGTGTTTGAACCGTATCAGGGAAGTATAAGTATGGACGAAAAGGAATACTCTGCAATGCAGGGTATAATCCACTTTATAGGCTGGAGTATTATCATAGCAATTATTATCTGGGTCTTTAAGTATATGAAAAAACATACCCAACAGGACGAAAGAATGAAAAAATACTACTCAAACCAACAGGACAAAGGGGAGGGGCGGACTGACAACTAACCAAACTCCTCTACCCATTTGTAGGCGAGGTAGGACATTACAGCTGAACCGATAGGGAGGGCGTCCTCGTCTATATCAAAGAATGGACTGTGGAGGGGGGCTTTTATCCCCTTTTCTGGATTACTAACACCAAGTCTTATAAATGTGCCGGGAACCTTCATAAGATACTCTGAGAAGTCCTCCCCACCCATAGACGGCTTTTCTATCTCTACCACCTTATCATCACCTAAAAGCTGTCTCATCATAGATAGGGCAAATCTGGTTGTCCTTTTGTCGTTAATTACCGGTGGGTTTCCTGCTTCATACTGGAACTCATAACCGGCTCCGTATGCCTTTGTTGTTCCTGCCACAACATCTTCTATCCAAACTGGAAACTGTTTCCTTAGCTCTAAATCAAAAGCCCTTACAGTCCCCCCTATCTCAACTGTATCAGGGATTATATTCTCTGCAAACCCCCCGTTTATCTTTCCTATTGTAAGGACTGCCGGCTCAAGGGGGTCAACCCTTCTACTTACAACGTGGTGCATAGCGTTTACCACCTGAGAGGCTATAAGAACAGGGTCTATCCCCTGATGTGGTCTGGCGGCGTGTGTCCCTTTCCCTTTTATCTTTACCCTAAATATATCTGAAAAGGCTAAAAAATTCCCCTCCCTTGTTCCTACATAACCAACCGGCAGGTCTGGGAATACATGCATACCGAAGATTGCAGACACCTTAGGGTTTTCAAGAACCCCAGCCTCAACTAACTTTTTTGCCCCATCACAGTCGTGTCTCTCCTCACAGGGCTGGAATATTAACTTCACATTGCCTTGTAGATACTCCTTTAGTGTTGTTAGTATCTTAGCCGCCCCAAGTAGTATAGATGTGTGGGCGTCGTGTCCACAGGAATGCATAACCTTAGGAACCTTTGATGCGTAAGGTTTATCTGTTTTTTCCTCCATCGGTAATGCGTCCATATCAGCCCGTAGGGCTACTGTCTCACTGTGTTTACCTTTTATAAGCCCTACAACCGCTGTAGTCCCACCGAAGTTTTCCACAACCTCATCAACCCCAAACTCCCTTAGTAGGTCTGCTACAAACTTCGCTGTGCCAAACTCCTGTCCAGAAAGCTCAGGGTTCATATGTATATGTCTACGCCAGCTGATAATATCCTCTTTTATCTCCTGTGATAGCTTTTTTATTACCTTCTCAACCTCTCTCATCTTTCACCCCTTTAGTAGTTTGTTTAATCCCTGTAGAACCATATCAGCTGTTATATTTTCCATACATTGGTGTGTTTTTATAGGACACTCTGGGGGTCCGTGTAGGCTACAAGGTCTACATTTTACACTTTTGTCCTCTATAACAACCCCATTCCTGTATGGGTAAAATCCAAACTCTGGAACTGTTGCCCCGTAAATATCCACAACTGGGGTGCCAAAGGCAACAGCCATATGAACAGGGGCAGAATCGTTTGATATTAAAGCCTTTGCCCCCTTTACCAGCCCAAAGCTCTCCCTAAGACTACTTTTGCCACATAGATTGATTATCTTATCCCTGTTTTTTGTGTTTGCAATAACCTGCTGTGTAAAAGGTATGTCCTCTTTACCACCTAACAGAACAACTGTTTCCCCTTCCTTTAAAAGCCTGTCTATTACCTCCCCAAACCCCTTTGCAGTCCACCTTTTAGTCCCCCATTTTGAACCGGGGGCTATTAGTATGTATTCCCCTTTTTTTAAACCTACCTTAGCTGGAAAGTCTTCCTCTTCACTGTCTAAAAACAGCTCAGGTAATCTGTGGAACAGTTTCTCATCTGCTTCTGGTAAACCTTTTAGTAGGGATAGGTTTCTGTCTATCTCGTGTGTGCCGTCAAACCTGTGGGGGAACCTTTTCGTGTAAAGGAAGGAAAAGCCAGCTTTATCAAACCCTATTCTCTCAGGTATACCTGACAGGAAAAGTGTGTAAGAAGCCCTATGGGAACGGTGGGGCGATATGCCTATATCAAACCTTTCCCTTCTAAGCTGTTTTATTAAAGAAAGTATACTGTCCCTTTTTTTGTCAAACAGTATAAGCTGGTCTATATATGGGTTATTTTTTAAAACATCTCTACCAAATGGTTTTGCCACAACTGTAATACTACTTTGTGGAAGTATATTCTTTATAGAGTGGAACATAGGTGTGGTAAGTATAAGGTCGCCTAAAAATGCGGTTTGCCAGATAACTATTTTCATCTATTTTTCTGCAAACCTTCCCATAGAGTAGAACTTTGCCTGTCTTTCTTCTACAAGCTGGTCTACAGGTTTGTTTATAATTTCTTTTAACACAGTTTTTAAAGCCCTTCTCATAAGTTTATACATCTTTTCAGGTTGGACGTGGGCTCCCCCAAGTGGCTCTGGAACTATACAGTCTATAATCCCAAGCTCTTTAAGGTCTTTAGCTGTGATTTTCAGGCTCTCTGCCGCCTCTGGGGCTTTCTCCTGTGATTTAAACAGTATGGCGGCACAGCCCTCAGGGGAGATTACAGAGTATATTGAGTTTTCAAGCATAAGTATCCTGTCCCCAACACCAAGGGCTAAAGCCCCACCGCTACCACCTTCACCTATAACTGTGGAAACTATAGGGGTTTTCAGCCCTCCCATTGTCATTATACTCTCGGCTATTGCTTGGGACTGTCCCCTTTCCTCAGCCCCTATACCGGGATAAGCCCCCGGTGTGTCTATAAATGTTAAAACCGGTCTTTTAAACTTCTCTGCCAGTTTCATTATTCTAATTGCCTTCCTGTATCCCTCAGGGTGGGGCATTCCAAAGTTTCTCTCTATCTTTTCCTTTGTGTCCTTACCTTTTTCGTGTCCGATTACAGCTACAGGTATACCTTCAAAAAAGCCAAAGCCTGCTATTATTGCCTTGTCATCTCCAAACCTTCTATCACCGTGTAGCTCCACAAAGTCTGTTATCAGGTTTTTTATGTAATCACTTGTGTGTGGTCTTTTCGGGTGTCTGGCAAGCTGAACCCTCTCCCAAGGTGTAAGGTTCTGTAGCTTTTCCTTTGTGATTTGTCTAAATTTAGCCCTTAGTTTTATAAGCTCATTAAGTTTGTTTTTGTTCCCCTGTTTAACCTCTTCCCTAAGTATCTGTATCTTTTCAGATAGGGATTGTATATCCTTGTCCAAATCCATAACCAAAACCCCTAAAGGAATTGTTTAACAGCCATATATATGTAGATTAGGTAAAATACACCCCCTAATGTTAATCCAAACGGGATAAGTTTCCTACTGAAGAAAGACACCACAAGGGCAAGTAAACCTGCCATTAGGGCAAACACCCCTGATATTAAGGCAAGCCCCGAAATATCCCATTCTGTAAACACAACCCCAATCCCAACTGGTAGTGTGCTTTGGAAAACCATAGCCCCACTTACATTACCAACTGCAAGGGTATCTTTACCCCTTAGTATCCATATAACACTGTTTACCTTTTCAGGTAGCTCTGTGGCTACCGGGGCTACAAGTAGTGAGAAAAGCAACGCCGGAAAGCCTAAAGCTAAACTTATCTTTTCCATTCCACTTACAAATATATGTGCCCCTGCTACCATAATGGTAAGGGCAACTACTATCTGGGTTAAAATTACACCTATATGTGGTTTCGGATTTGACGGGGAAAAGTAAACCTTTTCCACCTCTTCCATCTCTCCACTTTCACCTTTTAAGGTAAGAACAACATAAAAACCATACATAAGGAAGAGGAAAAACGCTGTAAACAACCGTAGATAATGGCTTTCAAATGGTATTATAAAAAGGGCTATAGAGTATGCCACTAAGAAGAAAACCAAATCCCTTCTAAAGCCTTTAAGCTCAACTGACATCTCAAGGGGTCTTTTCTTAAGGAGAAAGTATCCAATTAGGACTGTTAAACCTATAAGTGGAAACGCAAGTGTGGAAAGCATAAAAGGTGCGCCAAGTATAGCCCCAACACCTATCTCGTGCCCTTTACCCTCTGCAAAAAAGAATATAGCTATAAGGGGTAGAATTGTTTCCGGTAGTGCTGTCCCTACAGCGGCAAGTATACTTCCTGTAAAGTTTTTTGAAAGGTTTAATCTATGCCCAAGTGCCTCTATTCCATTGGTAAAAATCTCGGCGGAGACCAGTATAAGGGTCATTCCCGCCACAAACATAAACAGGTCTAAAAGCATCTACTCCCCCAGCTTTTTTAACTTCTCTTTCAGTATCTCCCCCAGTGTGCCAAGGGCATCGCCTTTTGGTTTTATTCTGTCAAGCTCCGCCTGTATCTGCTGTCTCTCCCTTTCCTTTTCAAGGGCTTTTATGCTGAGGAGTATCTCTTTATTACCTTTTATCTTGGTTATTTTTGCCTCTACTTCCTGTCCTATTGACAGTTTATCACTTGGTATCTGTATCTTTTCCTTTGATATTTGCCCAACTGGTATAAACCCTTCCACATCTTCAGCAAGCTCAACAAACGCTCCCCTATCTATCAGTTTAACAACTTTTCCTTTTACCACATCACCTTCTT
>JAADEV010000095.1 GCA_013153295.1 Aquificota bacterium
GGTGTTGTGGTAATAACATCTATATTCTACATACTGTCCCACTCAACAACGGAGTTAATGTCCCTTGCTGAAACATTTGCAAAGGACAGCTTTTACATATGGATAATAAAAATCATCTACTATGTTTTCCCTAACTTAGACTACTACTCTATGGTTGATAAGATTATCTACAGCAAACCTATAACACTTGGGAATATTGCTGTAGGTTGGTTGCAGGCTATACTATACACAGCAATACTTGTTGTGATGGGGGCTATAGACCTTAAGAAAAAAGATTTATAAGGGGAAGTTTTCTCCCATCTTTTCCCCCACTTCCCTTTCCCATCTTTTTTTTATCTCCTCCCGTGGGGCTGTTAAATCTTGGTTATCCCTGTAAGGTGTTGCGTAAGGAGATGTCTCAAGTCTTACCTTTTCCCTTTCTGTTAGTGGCGGTAAATCAGCTTTTACAGATGCTACTGTAGAGTGTCCCTTCCTCCCTACAGGTTCAATTAGACCTATCCTAAAACCTGCCTCTATTAACCCTTTTCTAACTGCCAACGCCCCACTGTAGGTGGCAAGTATACCCTCAGGTTTTAAAACCCTTTTTATCTCCTTGAAAAGTTCCACAGTCCACATCTCTGTATTTACCCTTGGGGAGAATGGGTCAAAAAAGACTGCATCAAACTTTAGCTTTAAACCTTTTATTATCTGTCTACCTTCACCAAAAAGCACCTTTAGGCGTAGGTTCTTACCACAGGCTATATACCTGTCCCCTTTTATCTTCCCAGACAGAATATCGTTATAAACAGGCTGTAAAAACTGGGGAATGGTTATAGATTTTATTTTTTCAAAAATATCCCTGTCCTTTTCTATAGAGATTACCTCAACAGTTGTGTTTAGCCCTTCCTGTCTAACTGTATACACTGCTGTTGCCACATTGTATCCCAGCCCAAAACCTACATCTAAAATTCTAATAACCTTCTGTTTTTTCCCAAGTTCCTTTATTCTACAGGGGATTACAAACTTTTTTAGGCTTTCTGTAAATGCCCCTGCCTTTATACTGTGGTAAGCCTCGTTAAACTCCTCGTTAAACAAGGTTTCAGTTCCGTCTGATGTGGTTATCCTTTCCATTTTGCAAACCTTAGTGTAGGTTTTTTTTCTATAATACCAGTCTCAAGTAGGTATGAGGAAAACAGGTTTAGGCTTTGTATATGCTTTTCTGATAGGTTGTAGTCTATCCCCTTTAGATACTGTATATCCTCTGTTTTTGAAACAAACTGTTTCGGTTCTTTCTCAAAAAGGTTTTTACTTTCCTTTAAGATTTGGAAAAATTGGTAAACCTTTTCCCTTTCTTTGTTAAAGTAATCCTCCCTAACACTCCACAGGGCAAAAACAAACGGTAGCCCTGTCCATTGATACCATATATCAGATAAATCGTAAACATATCTTTTACTGTTGTATAGCTTTATGGCAGTGTCCCCTATTAAAAGGACTGCCTCCTTGTCCTTTATATCCCCTGTTAAATCTCTGTATTCCACCTGTTTTTTTAGAAACTTTTTAAATATTACCTTTGTAAGGTATCTGGAGGTTTTTGAGGCGGTTGTAAGGTGTATCTTTTTTATCTCCTCAATTGGAATATCTGAAAGGATAATAACAGATTTTACACTTTTTACACCGCTTACAGACATCTCAGGTAGTATTAAAAGTTTTTCCCAATTCTCAAGGTAGTGGGCAGATGACACAAGACCAACATCAACCTCCCCTTTCCCAAGTTTTTCGTTTATCTGGGCAGGGTAGCCTTTTACAAAACTGTGTTTAAACCCTAAATTCAGCCCTGCCTTTCTAAAATCAAAAGGGGTAGTGTTTAAAAAATCAATCCACCCTATTTTCAACTGCCCTTTTTCTCCTTTCAAGGAATATTTCTATCATCAGCTTAAGCCTGTGGGTTAGCATACTGATAATAGTCCCTGCCACAAGGCTTATAATGATAACACCTAAGGAATACAGTTCAGGGTGGTTGTAGGCAAAGTCGGATATAGGGTTGTGTGCCTGTGGTATATGTTTGGTTTTCTGTTGTGGTTCTTCAAAAAACAGCTGATAAAAACTAAGTATAGATACTGTGGAAACAAGGACTGCCATAATAAATTTGGTGATGTTTTTGTTTATCTTCTGTCCTACTGCAGAGCCGAAGACAGCCCCAAAGGAAGAACCTGTCATAAGTATTAACGCAAGGACAACATCAACACCGTGGTTTACAGTCCCGTGGAAAAATGTAAGGAAGGAGGTTATAAAAATCATCTGGAATAAACTCATTCCAACTGCCCTGTGGATAGGTAAACCTGCCAGATACATTAATGCCGGTATTACCACAAAACCACCGCCAACACCCATTACAGCGGCTAAAAACCCGGAAACAAAGCCAATAAAGATAGGTATCAGTATGGAAAACTCACCAAACTCAAACCTGTATTTAAACGGTAGGCTGTCAACAAACCTTTTAAATGCCCCCTTTTTTCCCCCTTCTTTTTTCTTTTTAAAAATATCTATAAACATTGTTATACCTGTAAAAGCCAGATAAAAGGCGTAAAAGGACAGGACAAAGGTTCTAAAGTAGCCTGCCTCCTCTAAGATTTTTGTAAGGATTACACCTATTCCACCTCCTACAAAACCTGACAGTATAAGGACTGTTCCTAACTTTATATCTATATTTTTTAGCTTCCAGTGGGCGATAAACCCTGATACTGTAGCCCCTACCATCTGGGCAACAGATGTGCCAACTGTTATTATTGGGGGAACTCCCAGTTTTATAAGTGTAGGGTTTAGTATAATCCCACCTCCTATCCCTAACATTCCGGAGAAGAAACCAACAACCAACCCGAGGGCTATAATTGTAAACAGGTCAACATACATATTGGCAACAGGCAGGTAAATCTCCAACAGTAGCCACCTCCGTATTAACTTTGACCAGTATTTACCTAAAAGTTATACTAATAGTATAAAAGATAAATAGGGAGGGATTTATGGGTATTAATCCAACTGATAATGTTTGGATTTTAGTTTCCACTGCCCTTGTTTTACTTATGTCTATTCCCGGTTTGGCAGTTTTTTACGGCGGTTTAACCAGAACAAAGAATGTCTTAAACACAATTATGATGGTTTTTGTAGCCTTTGGTGTTGTTAGTTTAGTGTGGCTTATTTACGGTTATTCCCTCTCCTTTGGAACTGATGTTGGAGGTATTATAGGTAGTTTAGAATACTTCCTTTTATCTGGTATATCTCCTAAAGACCCTGCCCCTGCATCTGATAACCTTTACCACTACCTTTTTATTTTCTTTCAAATGACCTTTGCCGCTATAACAGTAGCCCTTATGGCAGGTGCATTTATTGAAAGGATGAAATTCTCAGCTTGGATAATCGTCTCCATACTTTGGGCTACTCTGGTTTACTTCCCAGTTGCCCACTGGATATGGGGAGGTGGTTGGCTTTCCAGCGTTGGAACATTGGATTTTGCAGGTGGGTTGGTAGTCCACGAAACATCAGGTTTAGGGGCGTTGGTAGGGGCTTTAATGCTTGGTAAAAGAAGGGAGCCTATAATGTTGCCTGCTAACCTTGCCCTTGTTGCCATAGGAACAGGTTTACTTTGGTTTGGTTGGTTTGGTTTTAATGGGGGGTCAGCCCTTGGTATGTCTGCCACGGCGGTTTCTGCCGCTTTTGCAACAACTATAGCCGCATTTATAGGTGGTTTAACTTGGATGTTTGCAGAATGGATACTGTTTAGAAAACCTACATCACTGGGAATGTTTACAGGTATAATTGCCGGTCTGGCAACTATCACACCTGCTTCAGGTTTTGTTGATTTAGGGGCGGCTATGGTTATAGGTTTCTTAGGTGGTATTGTCTGTTTTATAGCGGTTGTTTACATAAAAAACAAGTTTGGTTATGATGACTCCCTTGATGTGTTTGGTGTCCACGGTGTTGGTGGTATGCTTGGGGCTTTACTGTTGGCTGTTTTTGCTTCCCCTGAGATTGGAGGTGTTGCAGGTATACTACACGGTAGCTGGTCTCAGCTTTTCCCACAGATTGTTGGAATAATAGCAGTTGGTATATACACAGTGGTGTTTACATACATTGTGTTTAGAATAGCTGACAAATGGGTAGGTTTAAGGGTTTCTAAAGATGAGGAAATAGAGGGATTAGATGAAAGAATTCACGGGGAAAGGTTAACAAACGAACCTATAAAGTTTTAAGGAAGGTATAAATGAGGTTTCTATGTATAGGTGATGTTATAGGTAGAACAGGGAGGAAGGCTTTAAAGCATTTCCTCCCGCAGGTTATAAAGGATTACCAGCCTGATTTTATTGTCCTTAACGGGGAGAATGGGGCTGGAGGTTTTGGTTTAACTAAAAAGGTTTTTGATGAGTTTATATCCCTTGGTGTTGATGTTATAACCAGTGGGAACCATATCTTTGACAAGAAGGAAGTATTATCATTTATTGATAATGAAAAGAGATTGCTAAGACCTGCAAATTATCCACCTCAAGCCCTTGGTATTGGGTATAACATTTACAACAAAAATGGGAAAAATATCTGTGTTATAAACCTTATGGGGCGTGTTTTTATGGGTATACCTTTAGACTGCCCCTTTAGAAAGTTTGATGAGATATACGAAGAGGTAAAGGATAAAGCTGACTACATCATTGTAGATTTCCACGGGGAGGCAACCTCAGAAAAAACAGCCTTTGGTTTTTATGTTGATGGTAGGGCTGATATTGTTTTTGGGACACATTCCCATGTGGCAACTGCAGATGAGATGCTACTTCCTAAAGGGACTGTTTATATAACAGATGTTGGTATGACAGGGGCTAAATACTCTGTTATAGGTATGAAGGTAGAGGAACCTATTATGAAGTTTATAACAGGGATGCCTACTAAATACGATGTGGCTAAAGACGGTCTCCTGTTCCAATGCTTATTTGTGGAAAAAACCGCTGAAGAAACCAGATTTGAAAGGATTAAGTTAGTTCAGGATTAGCTAATTTAACTGCCGACTTTACAGCTTCTATAAATGATGAAGGGTCTGCGGTGTTTTTACCTGCTATATCAAAACCTGTTCCGTGGTCTGGTGATGTTCTTATAAAGGGCAATCCAAGGGTTATATTAACTGCCTTTTTAAAACATAACATCTTTAGTGGTATTAACCCTTGGTCGTGATACATACACAGGTAAGCATCATACTTTTTGTAATCCACAAATGCAGTATCAGGAGAAAGACAGCCATACAGGTCTAACCCTTCCCTTTTTAGCTGGTCTACAACAGGCTGTATTACTTTTATCTCCTCATCTCCTATTTGTCCGTTGTCCCCACAGTGGGGATTAAGCCCTAAAACTGCTATCTTTGGTTTTTTTATTTTAAATTTGCCCTTAAGTTCCCTGTTAAGTAGATACAGTTTTTTCTTTATTAAAGATTGGGATATAGCCTCTGGGACTTTCCGTAATGGTATATGGGTTGTTGCCAATGCAACCTTCATCTTATCACAGGCTAAAAGCATTAGGTAATCTTCTGTGTTGCTTTTTTCCGCTAAGTAATCTGTATGCCCTGCGTATGGAAAACCTACAGACATTACTTGGTCTTTTGATATTGGAAGGGTGATAAGTCCGTCTATTTTCCCTGCTACAGCATCACTTACTCCCCTTTCTAAAAACTTTACACTTGCTTTAGCTGACATTTTAGACGGTTTACCTATCTGGTAATTACCCTCTGATACAGGTATAAGGTAAAAACCTTCCTGTGTAGCCTCCTCAGGGGAGTTTACCACTTGAAAGGGGAACCTTTTTCCTGTTATCTGGAATGCTTTGTGTAAAGGGTCTAAAGCACCGTATATTATGTATGTTGCAGGTGGTAGCTTGTCAGCCCCTTTTACAAGTATCTCTGGGGATATACCGGAAGGGTCTCCAAGGGTTATTCCAAACTTCACTACCAGACTATTACCTTGTTTGCTTTTTCTATAATATCAATAATATCAACATAATCCATAAGTTTGTCCTCAGGGACTTTCACATTCCTTGCTATGGCGTCCTCTTTACAGGCTACCCAGTTTTCTATTGACGGTAGTCTAAGGACTGCATCCTGTATAAGGATTATCATATCATCATCTTCTATCATATCCGCTTCTGGAAAGTCTGCAGGTCTTTTTACCAGCCAAAGGTTGTTTACCATACTAAAACCACCTCACTGTTTTTTACAATCTCACTAACTTCTTCCTCCGGCTGTATCTGTATATCTACGCCCCAATCTTTCAGCTTTATACCCCTTTCCCTAAGGGCTTCTTCTTCCACCACTATACCAGCCCCCATCATACCAAGGGCTTCTATTGATTTGTCTATAGGTTCAACCCCTATAAGCCGTGGCTTCCAATCTGTAAGGGTGTAAACCCCTTCTTTTATAAACAGAACTTTAACATCGTGTTCCATAGAAAGCCCTACTGCCTGCCTTAAAGCCTCAAATGTTTTCCAGCTAAATGGGTTTGATTTTATAACAACTGCTACCCTTTTCTTTGCCATAGCAACACCGTTAATCAAGCATAATAACCTTGTCCGCTTCTGTCATAAGTTTTGAAAGCCCATACATACTGCTACTTTCTGCCCACTCTTCAGGTTTTACATTTCTCTGCTGGGCGTTATGGGCACAGTAGTATACCTGTAAACCTTCCTCTACAAGCTGTTTTATCTCTACACGGGGTAGGCAGTAAAGACCATTCCCCATAAGAAACATTTTTGTTTTATGTTTCCTTTCTAAAGAGGCTTTTGCTATCTTTACAGCGGTATTAAAGTCGTGGGAGTAAGGATTACTTGCTAACACTATTAGCAGGTTCATCTTACTTTCCTTACTATAACTTCCCAGAGGTTATCACCTATTTGGTTTACCTGTAAAACTTCCTGTCCTTCTTCTCTCATACTTTTAGGCACATTTTCAACAGATGGCTTGTAATCTAATATAACCTTTAATACTTCCCCTTCTGCCATCTGTTCAAGTATCAGTTTACTTTTTACAAATGTAAACGGGCAAACCTCCCCTTTTAAATCCAGTTCCCTATCTATCTTTATATTTTCCATTTATGCCTCCTAAAAATGTATATCACAGGACTGGTCATACTCTATCAGTTCCTTAACCGTTGGATTTTCTCCACATAGGGGACATTTCTTGTCCTTTCTTAGTTTTACTGTGTTAAACTCAGTTGTAAGGGCATCAAACACAAGTAATCTACCTACTAAAGGTTCCCCTATTTCTAATATTAGTTTAAGGGCTTCGTTTGCCTGTAATGTTCCCATTATCCCGCCTACAACACCTAACAGACCTGCCTCTTGACAGGAAGGAACAAGCCCGGGAGGTGGTGGTTCAGGGAAAAGACATCTATAACAAGGTGTGTTTTCTTTATCCCTGTAATCAAATGTGGTAAGTTGCCCCTCAAAACGGAGTATAGCCGCAGATACAAGGGGTTTACCAAGGAAATAGCAAGCATCGTTTATTAAAAATCTCGTTGGAAAGTTATCAGACCCATCAAGGACTATATCGTAATCTTTTATAATATCAAGCACATTGTCTTTGTTTATCTTTTGGTTGTAGGTGATAATCTTAACATCTGGATTTAGGGCTTCAAGGGTTTGTTTTGCGGACAGGACTTTTGGCATTCCCACCCTTTCTGTGTTGTGTAGTATCTGTCTTTGTAGGTTTGAAAAATCCACCACATCAAAATCCACTATACCAATAGTTCCCACACCTGCCGCCGCAAGGTAGTATAGGGAAGGTGAACCTAAACCACCTGCACCGATAACCAGCACTTTGGACTGGAGTAGTTTCTGCTGTCCCTTTCCACCAACTTCAGGTAGTATTATATGTCTACTGTATCTTTTTATCTGTTCCTCTGTAAACTGGAAAGACATCTACCACACCTCTCTTATATGGGAAATATAAAACTATATGATATATTACTGGTCTGTTAAATTCAAACATCCTATCTTAACCTAATGATAAAATAATTTAAAAACCAGATAAAACAAAGGAGAGAAATGAAAAATCAGATTAAAGAGAAGATTATCCAAACTGTATCACAAAAATTTCCACAGACACTACAGTTAAAGGACAAAATAAAGGTTGACATTCCAAAGGAAGAAAAATTTGGGGATTTTGCCACAAATATAGCCTTCCTACTAAGTAAACCAGTTGGTAAAAAGCCTATAGAGGTGGCAAAGGAGATACAGGAATTACTGCAACAACAGGAAGATTTTTCAAAAGTAGAGGTAGCCGGAGGGGGATTTGTTAACATCTTCCTGTCCCCTGCCTTTTACAAAAAAGTGTTAAAAAAAGTTGTAAAGGAAGGTGAACGCTACGGGGAGAGAAGGGAAAAAGACAGGGGAAGGATTAATATAGAGTTTGTTAGTGCAAACCCTACAGGTCCCCTACACCTTGGACACGGAAGGGGGGCAGTGGTTGGGAATGTGCAGGCAAACCTTTACGACTATATGGGATACAAAGTTGAAAGGGAGTTTTACATAAACGACGCAGGAAACCAGATAAAAAAATTAGGAAAATCTGTTTACGCCAGATTTAGACAGATAGAAGACCCTACATACCCGTTCCCAGAGGACGGATACCACGGAGACTACATAAAGGATATAGCCCAACACCTTTACAAGTATGAAAGGGAAAAGATACTCTCAATGGTAGATGAAAGTCAGGCTGTAGACTTTTGCGGTGAATTTGCAAAACAGATGCTTTTAGAAAGGATAAAAGAGGATTTAAAGGAGTTTGGGGTTGAGTTTGATATATGGTTTAGTGAGAAAAAGCTGTATGACAGTGGAAAGGTGGAAGAAGCCCTACAGATACTAAAAGAAAAGGGTTTACTCTATGAGAAAGACGGGGCAGTATGGCTTAAAACAACCGAGTTTGGGGACGATAAAGACAGGGTTGTTATAAAATCTGATGGCAGTTATACATACTTTGCAGGGGATATTGCCTACCACTACGATAAGCTAAAAAGGGGCTATGACTTTATTGTTAATGTGTGGGGGGCAGACCACCACGGTTATATCCCAAGGCTAAAAGGGGCTGTTATCTCCCTCGGTGCAGACGAAAACTGGTTCAATGTAATACTTATCCAGATGGTAAAGCTGTTTAAAGGTGGTCAGGAAGTTAAAATGTCCAAAAGGGCAGGGGACTTTATACCACTTAAGTATCTTATTGATGAAGTTGGGAAAGATGCGGTTATATACTTCTTTTTAACAAAGGACAGTAATACACACCTTAACTTTGATATAGACCTTGCCCTTAAGAAAAGTGCAGAAAACCCAGTTTACTATGTCCAGTATGCCCACGCCAGAATATCAAGTGTTTTCAGGGAGGCTAAAGAAAGGTTCGGATTTGATGTGGAAAAGGATTTTGAAGGGGATGTATCACTATTAGATAAACCTGTAGAAAGGGCAATAATGAAGTATTTAGCATCACTACCAGACCTTGTTGTAGAGGCTGGGGAACAGAAACAGCCACACAAACTAACCCAGATAACATATACCCTTGCATCACACTTTCACTACTACTACAATAACTTTAAGTTTTTAGTTGAAGACCAGAAACTTATGGAAGCAAGACTTTATTTACTAAAAGGGGTAAGGGAAGGGCTTAGAACCCTTTTCCGCCTTATGGGTATAACACCATTGGAGAGGATGTAAAATGGAGCGGGATTTTAAAGACGCAATTAAAAGGGCAGAGGAAGTAAGGAAACAAAAAAGGGCAAAGATGATTTTTATCCTTGTAGGGCTACTTATAATGGTAGTTTTAGGTATTATAGGTATTAACCTCTTTGCCCAAACAGAACCGAAACAACCTCAGTATCCAAGACCAAACATTGAAGATGTGGTAAAAGCCCCTACACAGCCTAAATACGAAGAGGAGCTGAACAAACTAAAGGCAGAAGAAACCCCAGAAACAACGGAGATGGAAGAAGAAAAGAAAATGGAAGAAAAGCCTGAACCAAAGGTGAATGTGGCAGAGAAAGTAGAGGAAAAGAAAGAAGGGGATACAAATATTACAGGTGAAAAGGTAGAAATTCTTTATGAAAGTGAGCTTACACAGAAAAAACAGACAGTAGAAACGGAAACAACAGCCACAGCTACCAAAACAGAAAGCACCACCACACAACAGACAACCGCAACAACCACCAAAACAGAGGAAAAGAAGGTAGAAAAGAAACAAACAGCAGAGAAGCCTAAAACAACAGTTAAAACAGAAAAAACCACAAAACCACCTAAGAAAACAATAAAAAAAGCAGAAAAAACAAACAAGGTAATTGTAATTCTAAGGGAGCATCTACCATCTGGATACTATATACAGCTTGGGGCATTCTCAGACAAAACAAAGGCTATAAGGTTTGCCTCAAAGGTGAATACAGATAAGCTGTATGTGGTTAAAGAAGGTGTGTTATACAAGGTGTTAGTTGGAAAGTTTTCCACAAGGAAGGAGGCTTACAGAACACTTAGAAAGTTAAATGTTAAAGGTTTTGTTAGAAAGCTGTAGAGGAGGAACATGGGAATAAAGTTTGGGACAGACGGTTGGAGGGCAGTAATATCCAAAGATTTCACCTTTGACAATCTACTTAAAGTAGCACAGGGACACGCCACGTCTCTAAAGGCAGTAGGGGGAAAAAAGGTAGTTATTGGATACGATACCAGATTTATGTCTGAGGAATACTCCTCAACAGTTGCAGAGGTATTTTCCTCCAATGGCTTTAAGGTTGTTCTATCAGATGGTTTTACAACAACCCCAGCAGTATCCCTTGCCACAAGGGATTGGGGAGCAGATGAAGGGGTTGTTATCACAGCCTCCCACAACACATACCAGTATCACGGATACAAAATAAAAGGTAGCTACGGAGGGGCAGGAACAGAGGAAATTATAAAAAGGGTTGAGAAGGCTATAGGAAAAGAGCCACCGAAAACAGGGAAAAAGGAGTGGGAAAAGGCAGACCTTAACAGCTACTATCTAAACACAATTAAAAAGTATTTAGATATGCCACTTATAAACAGCCTCCAAGGGAAAGTAGTCCACGACCCTATGTTTGGGGCGACACAGGGATTACTTAAAAAACTACTGGATAAAACAGAGGTATTAGAGATAAACAACTACAGGGACGCATTCTTTGGGTTCAAACACCCTGAACCTATAGACAAAAACCTTACAGAGCTAAAAACAGCAGTAGTTAAAGAAAAGGCATTAATGGGAATAGCAAATGATGGTGATGGGGACAGGGTAGGTATAGTTGACGAAAAAGGGGAGTTTCTTAGTACCCAAGTGGTGTTTGCCTTACTCCTTCTACACACAGTAAGGGTAAAAGGATTTAAAGGGGCTGTTGCAAAAACAGTATCAACAACATCTTTAGTGGATAAAATAGCTGAAAAAGAAGGGCTTAAAGTATACACAACCCCTGTAGGGTTTAAACATATAGCAAAGGTTTTCCTAAATGAGCAGGTAGCCTTTGGTGGAGAGGAAAGTGGAGGGTATGCCTTCGGTTTCCATATACCAGAAAGGGACGGACTGTTGGCAGGGGCAATGCTACTTGAGATGGTAGCCTACCACAAAAAGCCCCTTTCAGAAATAGTAAAAGAGCTATTTAGTGAGTTTGGTTCTGCATACTACAAAAGACTTGACCTAAAGGTAGAGGGAGACCAAGGTAGACAACTGGTAGAAAGGCTGAAGGAAAAATCACCTAAGCAGATTGCAGGTAAAAGTGTTAAAAGTGTAAATACCTTAGACGGTGTAAGACTGGACTTTGATAACGGGGGCTGGGTTTTATTCCGTGCATCTGGAACAGAGCCAGTTCTAAGGATATATGTTGAGATGCCAAAGGTGGAAGAGGTTGATTTAATCCTACAGGAAAGCAAAAAAATGGTCGGACACCCCCAGAAACATAATAAAAACTAAAACATAATAAAAACTAACAAAATGTTTCTGAAAGTGTCCTTCGCCTATCTTTTGATAGGGAAATACTATCGGCTATGTCTCTTAAGACACTCGCCGAATACTTGCCAAATAAATTAAACTTTATCGGTCTTGATAACTTATCTAACCAGTTTTGCAGTTTTATAAACTGCTCTTTTACACTTTTACCTAACCCCTTAATTGCTATGTTTAATGCTCCGTTTAAATCTGCATTGTAAACCTTATTTGTCTTATTGTCTTTGAAAAGACCCCTTTTTACCCTTCTCCCGTTAAACTCTTTTTTTTCTAAATCTCCAGTTATAGACGATGTTTTTGATGTATAGCTTTCTTCTTCAGTTATTACTAAATCTATCCCTGCTATATCGCATTTGTAT
>JAADEV010000034.1 GCA_013153295.1 Aquificota bacterium
ATATGGCTATAGTTAGTAGGATTAATCCTATTAATGAAAGGAGTATGCCTATATAAGGGATAAAAAAAACTGACAGGAAAGCTGAACCAAGCCCTGCTAAAATTTTTGCGTCTTTAATGGACATTATTTCCTCTCCCTATTTTACTCAACTATCTCTAAAACAGCCCCTCGGTTGTCAAAGGATAGGACTTTGTATTCTGAGTTAACCCCATTTTTTCTAAAAGCCTCTACCATTGCCTTTCCTATACCGTCAAAGTTATCCTTTGCTATAGCTACCATTGAAGAACCTGCACCGCTTAGGGCTACCCCTAAAGCCCCTTTAGAGTATGCAGAGGATACTACATCGTCAAAACCGGGTATAAGTTTTTTTCTGTAAGGTTGGTGTAATCTATCCTCCATAGCGGTTTTAAGTAGTGAATAATCCCCTTTTACAATGGCTGAGACAAACAGAGATGCCCGTTGGATATTAAAAACAGCGTCTTTAAAGGATACTTTGTCAGGTAATACTTTCCTTGCCTCCTCTGTAGGTATCTTTATAGATGGGATTACAACTACAGCCTTTATATCCTGTGGCATCTCAAATCTGGTGTAAACGGTTGTGTTTTCTCCCTTTACCGCTGTTATAAAACCTCCCTTCCACGCAGGTAATAGGTTGTCCGGGTGTGGTTCAAACCTGTATGCTATCTCAAAAAACCTTTCATCTGTTAACTCTGTCTTACTTACTGCAGATGATACAAGTATAGCCCCAACTATTGCGGTGGCACTACTACCAAGTCCCCTTGCAACTGGCACATTTGTTATCTGTTTTACCTTTGCTCCATAAAAGGTCTTTCCCCTTTTTTCACAGGCATACTTTAAAACCTGCACAAACAGGTTGTTTTCTGCTTTTTCTAAGAAACTGTCTTTAGGCTCTGTTTGTATTACAATACCCTCATACTCTTCCACTTCAAATATATTGTAAAGGGTTAGCGCTGACCCAAAGGTATCAAACCCTGCCCCTAAGTTCGCTGTTGTAGCTGGAACTTTTACCCTTAGCTTTTTCATCAGCTACCTATTGGGTATTGTATCCTACCTTCCAGTATGTCCACATACTCCTTTATACCCCTCTCAAGGGAGTATTTAGGTAGGAAACCAAGCTCGTTTTTTATTTTGGTCATATCTGCCTGTGTATACTCTTGGTAAAAGTCGTAAGGGCAGTCAAAATACTCTGTTTCTAAGTTTGTCCCAAGGCTCTCATTAAGTATTTTTATTACATCGTTAAAAGACCTTGCTTCCCCTGAACCTACATTGTATACAGTGGATTTAGGGGCTTTTGCAGATAGGATTGTAGCCTCTACTGCGTCTTTTACATATATAAAATCCCTTTTCTGCTCCCCCCATTTAAAGACCCTTGGGTTTTTTCCTTCTTTCATCTGTTTGTAAAGCTGGTATATCATACTGGCAAATTTCCCTTTGTGGGCTTCTCCGGGACCGTAAACATTAAAGTATCTAACCCCAACAACCTTTATACCTGTAGACTGGGAAAAATCCTCAGCAATATTGTCCATTATATATTTTGAAAAGGCGTAAACATTTTCAGGGGACTTTTCCCTGTCTTCCTTAAGGGGAATATGCTCTTTAACTATCCCATACACAGATGCAGAAGAGGCGTAAACTACAGTAGCAGACACCTCAAGGGCTATATCAAGTATATTTTTAAAGCCGTCCACATTTTTTCTCATCATAAGTTCTTGGTCTTGGACGGTGGTATCTGTGATAGATGCAAGGTGAAATATTAACTCAGGTTGGAACTCTTCAGCTTTAAAGAATACCTCGTCTGTTGATACATCACAGGCTAAAACTTCACCTTTAAATTTTTTTAAGTTTTTAAAGTTTGCACTGGAAAAGTCGTCTAATACCATTATTTTTGCATCTGGATACATCTCTTGTAGCTGGAGGGCTAAGTTTGAACCTATAAAACCTGCCCCCCCGGTTATTAAAATCCTTTCGTATCTGTCCATTCACCAACCCCTTACAGCGGTTCTATATAAAATAGCTCCTGTCCATACTCAACAGGCTGTCCGTTTTCAACTAATATTTTTACTATCCTGCCGTTAACATCGCTTTCTATCTCGTTCATAACCTTAAGGGCTTCTATAATACACAACACCTGCCCCTTTGAAACTGTATCCCCTTCCTCAACAAAAGGTGGCGCTCCGGGTGAAGGCGCCCTGTAGAATGTTCCAACAAGTGGGGATTTTATAACGTGGTATTTGTTGCTCTCCTCTGTGTTTTGCTGTGGGGCTACTGTCTCGTTCTTTATCTCAACAACAGGTTGGGAGGGAACGGCAGGTGCTACAATCTCCTTTTGGGGTCCAACATACTGTTTTATTTTTACCTTTCCTTCCTTTGTTTCAAACTCAACTTCCTCTATTTTTGTCCCTTTAATCCTGTCTATAATCTCAAAGATAAGTTTTTTATCCATAGCTAAAACCTCTTCTGGGCTGTTATTGGTTTACCCTTTCTATATACTTTCCTGTCCTTGTGTCCACCTTTATTTTATCCCCTTCGTTTATAAATAGAGGCACTTGAACTGTAGCCCCTGTATCTATCTTTGCAGGTTTAAGTGTTGATGTGGCAGTATCACCTTTAAAGCCTGGCTCTGTTTCTATAACTTCGTAAACTGCTGATTTTGGAAGTTCTATACCAATTGGCTGTCCTTTATCAAGGAATATGAACACTTCCATACCTTCTTTTAAAAAGTCAGGTTCGTTTGTAAGGTTTGCAGATGGGACTGCTATCATATCCCCTGTGTTTGCGTCTATAAACCAGTAAGCGTCCCCATCAAAGTAAGAGTAAGCCATCTGTCTCTGTTCAAAATCTGCTAACTCTATACTGTCTGAGGATTTGTATGTTATCTCTATAACATTACCGGTTTTCATATTTTTTGCCTTTACCCTTACAAAAGCCTGCCCTTTTCCCGGCTTAACGTGGTCGTAATCAATAACCCTGTAAGGTTCCCCATCGTGGACTATAAACATATCTTTCTTTATCTGGTTAATTCCTATTTTTACTCCCATTTAAACCTCCAACTGTTTTGTAATTTCATATAATTTTAACACAACAGATTTTACTGGTAGTTTAGCAAGGGATATATTATGGAAATTAAAGATTTAGGGGAGTTTGGGCTTATAGAAAGGCTTACACAGATACTTAGTATAAAAGACCATTCTGTTTTAGTTGGGTTTGGTGATGACTGTTCCTGTATAGATATAAAGGGGGAAAAGATACTTTTTACCTCTGATATACAGCTTGAGGGAAGGCATTTTATAAAGAGGCTTATACAACCTGAAGACCTTGGTTGGAAGGTTGTTTCTGTTAATGTAAGTGATATAGTAGCCTGTGGAGGTGAACCTAAATGGGGGTTTATATCTGTAGGTTTTCCTAAAGACCTGTCTGTAGAGTATGTAGAAAATATATACAAAGGTATAAAAAAAGCCTGTGATTTTTACAAAATGTCTGTTATAGGGGGGAACACAACAGCCTCAGACAGTATATTTTTAGACCTGTTTTTAACCGGGAAAACAGATAGGTTTGTCCCAAGGGGTGGGGCAGAGGAAGGGCAGATGTTAATGGTTTGTGGCTACTTAGGGGAAGCAAGGGCTGGACTTGAGATAGCTATGGAAAAGGGACTAAACAACCTTGCTGGATACGAAAAAAGGTTAATAAAAAGGTTTTCCCGTCCAACAGCGGATATACATCTGTCTGACAGGCTTTCAAGGTATGCCTCAGCAGGTATAGATATAAGTGATGGACTTGTGGCAGACCTCTACCACCTATCTAAAGCAAGTGGTGTTGAGGTAATCCTTGATAAGAATAAACTACCTGTAAGCCCAGACCTTAAAAGATACTGCCAACAAAAAGGCAAAGACCCCCTTGAGTATATCTTATACGGTGGGGAGGATTACAAAGTTGTTTTTACAGTGGATAAAAGGGATACTATCCAGTTTCCAGAATGTAAGGTTATAGGTTTTATTGGGGCAAAGGGGGAAGGGGTGTTTTTAAAAGATGGTAGTATTGTAAAAAAATTAGAGAAAAAAGGATTTAGCCATTTGTAGGTTAATAATCACTAACCTAAAATAACCTGTGTGGTAGAATATACTGTTATCCTAACTGTTAGGAGGTTCTGAAGATGGAAAACAACTGGTGGGAGTTAGCTGGGATTATATTTTTTACATTTATGGTTATAACAGTTGGAATAATATGGGGCTTAGCTGTTAAAGCCAGCTACAACGAAGAAAGGGCAAAGCAGAAAAAACAGCAACAGCAGGAAGTTAAAAAATGAAAAGGAACTGGCCTTTTATTATTATTACAGGGGTTGGTATCTTTGCAACAATGGTATTCTTATACATATTTGTATACAGCCTTGCAACTAACACTGTAAAATCTGCCGTTTTACTTGAAAAGGCTTATCCACACATAAAGCCACAGGAGTTTATAAACTTTTTCCTTCCAAAAGCGGAAAAAAACAACCTTAAAGTAGCCCAGATAAAGTCAGGTAAAGGATACTTCCTTATACAGATAACAGATGAAAAGGTCTTAAACCAGCTACTTGATTTAGCCCCGCAGGTAGCCCCACTGTCTATAGTAAACTTGGTTATATACGACCTTGGTAATGGAACTGCTGTTATAGGGAACAACCCTTACCTGTGGGATATAGTTATAGACAGCCCTAAAATAGATGAAATAGCGGAAAACTACTCAGAGAGGCTTTCTGACCTACTTGACAGTATATACTGGGATTATAAAGAAAAGAAGGAGATGGTTAAGTAATGCCTTATATTGTCAGGGTAAAAAAGGAGTTCCAAGCGGCACATTTTATAACAGATTACCACGGCAAACCTGAACCTTTACACGGTCATACTTGGGAGGTTGAGGTTTTTATACAGGCAGACACAGTTGATAAAGGTGGAATAGCATTTGATTTTGTAGAAATTCAAAAATTCTTAGACCAGATTATCCCAAACTACACAAACCTAAATGAGGTTTACAGCTTTTCCCCAAGTGCAGAGAATTTGGCTAAACATTTTTACCACCAGATAAAACAGAAATACCCATCTTTAAAAAAGGTTGTTGTATGGGAAACAAAGTGGGGTGGGGCAGAATACTACGAGTAATCAGATTTATACTACCTTTGTTTTTACTCTCCTGTGAGAACTTTTACAGTAAAGTCTACGATGAAAAGATTAAAAATCAGGTTATTCCCTGTGTATCCTTTGAAAAGGACGGCAGTATCACATCACTACAGATAGCACAGGCTTTAACAGAAGAGGGTATAAAATTAAAAGAAAACTGTCCCTACAAGCTAAAGGCGGTATACAAATTCCTGTCCCAGTGTAATAACCCTACAGCAAAATCTGTTGGGGCTGATTTTGACGGCTTCCTTAGGTTTGATTTAACAAAAGAAGGTAAGCTGTTATACAGGTGTCAGATGGACTGGAAAGGGGAGTTTAACAAAGACAGGATAAAATCCCTTATAAAAAAGATGAAAGGGGAGATAAAGTTTAGTGAAGATTAGCTACGACCAACCTTCACATAAGTATATAGTATAATATTCCTCAAAATATGTGGTTATACATTTATTTTTGTTAAAACAATAGTTTAGGAGAGAGAGATGGGCAGAACTATAGAGTTTACAGATGTTACCCTGAGGGACGGGCAACAAAGTTTACTTGCCACAAGGGTAAGAACAGAAGACCTACTACCTGCCGCAGAAAAATTAGATAAAGCAGGTTTCTGGTCTTTAGAGGTCTGGGGTGGGGCAACCTTTGATGTATGCCTTAGATACCTAAAAGAAGACCCGTGGGAAAGGCTTAGGAAGTTTAAAGAGGTAGCCCCTAACACAAAGCTGGAGATGTTGCTAAGGGGTCAAAATGTAGTTGGATACAGACATTACGCCGATGATGTGGTTGAAGCATTTGTAAAAAAAGCGGCTGAAAATGGTATAGATGTTTTTAGGATTTTTGATGCCCTAAACGATGTAAGGAATATGGAAGTTGCCATATCTGTAGCAAAAAAAGAAGGGAAGATAGTAAAAGGGGTTTTATCATACACAATAAGCCCAGTCCATACAGTTGATTACTTTGTAAACATAGCAAAGCAGTTAAGGGATTTAGGGGTAGATATTATTTCCATAAAAGACCAAGCGGGGATACTTTCCCCGAAAGTTGCCTACGAACTGGTTGGTAGACTAAAAGAAGAGATAAAACTACCTGTCCATTTACATTCCCAGTCTACAGCGGCAATGGCAGAGATGACCTTACTGAAAGCTGTTGAGGCAGGGGCAGATATTATAGATACAGATGTGTCAACTTGGTCTTGGCTTACTGCCCACCCACCAAACGAAACAATGGTTTATGTCCTGAAAGAGTTTGGGTATGAAACAAAGATAGACCTTAAGATAGTGGAAGAGGTGGCAGAGTATCTAAAGGAAGTTAGAAAGAAATACAAAAAATACGATACTGCGGAAAAATGGCCAGACAGTCAGGTGTTAATCCACCAGATACCCGGTGGAATGATGTCAAACTTCATTGCCCAGCTTAAGGAAAACGACGCCCTTGATAAGTTAGACGAGGTTAAAGAAGAGGTTGCAAGGGTTAGGGAAGACCTTGGATACCCACCACTTGTTACACCAACATCACAGATAGTTGGAACACAGGCACTTTTAAATGTTCTACAAGGTGAAAGATACAAGGTAGTTACAAAGGAAACAAAGGATTATGTAAAAGGGCTTTACGGCAGACCACCAGCCCCAATTAAACCTGAGATAATGAAGAAAATAATAGGAGATGAAGAACCTATAAAGGTTAGACCGGCTGACCTACTTGAACCTGAAATGGAGAAATGTAGGGAAGAGGCAAAGAAAGTAGGGGCAAGGTCAGAGGAAGATGTTATATCTTACTGCCTATTCCCACAGGTAGCTAAAGAGTTCTTTGAATGGAGGGAAAAATACGAGAAAGGGGAGGCATTACCACCGGAAATTGAGGAAATTACAGAGGAAGAAGCCTGTATTACAAAAGCACCTATAGAGTTTAACATTACACTACACGGGGAAACATACCATATCCAGATAGCCGGTGTAGGAAGCCCAGTGGAAGGGGGAACACCTTACTTTATCAGGGTTGACGGCAGACTGGAAGAAACGATAGTCCAGCCTATTAGGGAGATAGAGGTTGGAGATAGGGGAGAAAGTATCCCAGCTGAAGGTGGAATACCCGCAGGAAAGAGACCTAAAGCTGTTGATGTGGGAGATATTAGCTCACCTATGCCCGGTAAGGTTGTATCTGTTAAAGTATCCCCCGGAGACAAGGTTAAAAAGGGAGATGTGTTGCTTATAGTTGAGGCTATGAAAATGGAAAATGAGATACACTCTCCAATAGATGGGGTTGTTGAGGAAGTTTATGTAAGGGAAGGAGACCAAGTTAACCCAGATGAATGTTTAATAAAAATAAAACCTGCGTAATCACAGGGGGCTTTAAAGCCCCTTCCTAACCTAAATATCCCCCTCTATCTCGTGTTGGAATTTTAGTAGTTCTTCTTTATTTATACCTGCAAGGTGTTCAATTGGGATTGTGAAAGCTATACCGTGGTCTTCCTTTTCCAGTTCCAACTCCTTGTTTAAAGCCTTTAACACCTTATAAGCTAACTTCCTCTCTAACACAAAAACAAGTATACTTTCCCTTCCTTCGTAGGTCAGCCCGAAGAATATCTTTTTTTCCTTTAAGCCTATACCTGCACCGTGTAGTATTGTTAATCCACCTGCCCCACTTTTTCTGGCTACATCAATAGCCTTATCCTCTAACTCCTCATTAACAACTGCAACTAATACGGAAAACTTCATAACTAACCCCTCCTAATTTTCTTTACAATAGTTTCAGCTATAATCCCATAGCCCATTACTGTAATCATAGGGAAAAGTGAAGCAAAGGCAATAAGACCAAATCCATCTATAAGCGGGTCTCTCCCCTCTATATTTGACGCAAGCCCAAGTCCCAAAGCCGCAACCAGTGGCACTGTCACTGTAGATGTGGTCACACCACCACTGTCGTAGGCTATAGGTATTATATACCTTGGGGCAAAGTAAGTCATAAGTATCACAACAATATAACCTACTATTATGTAGTAATGGATACTGTCCCCTTCCACAATACGATAACAGCCAAGGGCTATCCCTATTGCAACCCCAATAGCCACAAAAACCCTTAAAACAAAATCATTAATTTTACCTTCGCTTACCTCTTTCGCCTTCAGGGCTACCGCTATAAGGGCAGGTTCAGCCATAGTGGTGGAAAAACCTATTAAAAAACCAAAAAGGTATATAAGCCAGACATTAGCCTTCTGGGTAAGCTGTAATGCCATAGTCTCCCCAAGTGGAAACAGTCCCATCTCAAGTCCAACAATAAAAAAGTAAAGCCCAATTATTACAAGGATTATCCCAACTGCAATTCTCTTCGGGTGGGGTAAAGGTTGCCTCAGTATTACAAACTGGAAAAAGAAGATAACAGCCAGTATAGGGATTATGTCCTTTACTATACCAACAAGGTCTAAAACAATCTCAGTTAGCCAGTGTGGTTCCTGCTGGGAGTAGGTTATCTGGTTTGTAGGTGTTCCACTTTGGATAGAAGCTGTTGCCATCTCTGTGGTAGATACTGTATCCCCGCCGAAGGTGTATATAAATATTCCATAAAGCTGGACAAAAATCATAGGTGTAAGGGAAGCAAAAGCAATAAGCCCAAAACCATCTATAACAGGGTTTCTACCTTTGATACTTGAAGCGAGACCTATACCAAGGGCTGTTATAAGGGGGACTGTAACTGTAGATGTTGTTACTCCCCCGCTGTCATACGCAAGTCCTACAATCTGGGGCGGTGTAAAAAATGTGATTATAACCACAATAATGTATCCAACGATTATATACCAGTGTATAGGGTGTCCGAGGATAATCCTTAAAACCCCAAGGGCAATTGCAAAACCTACAGATAGGGCTACAGTAAACCTTAACCAGAAAGCGTCTATCCTACCATCTGAAATAACAGAGGCTTTGTCTGCTATAGCAATAAGGGCAGGTTCAGCTATGGTAGTTGAAAAACCTATAAGAAATGCAAAAAGCAGAAGCCAGAAAAGGGAACCTTTCCTTGCAAACTCATTTGCCAGATTTTCCCCAAGTGGAAAGATGCCAGTTTCAAGTCCCTGTATAAAAACTGCAAGCCCTACAGCGACTATAGACAGCCCAAGCCCAATAGAAAGTAAATTATCAGGTAGCTGTTGAATAACAACAAGCTGAAAAAAAGCAATAACAATAATAATAGGGAGTAAATCCCTTACAGCGTCCTTTAACAGGGAGAGAAAAAGTTTAAAACTTTCCAATTTGTTAAAAATCCTTTTATAATTTTGATTAATATTATAACTTGAGGGGAAGGTAAGATGATAATAGGCACACCCCTTTCTTACAACGCCACAAAGATACTTCTCCTTGGAAGTGGTGAATTGGGAAAGGAATTTACCATAGAAGCCCAGAGACTTGGAATAGAGGTTATAGCAGTTGACAGTTATCAGTATGCCCCAGCCCAACAGGTCGCCCATAGATACTATGTAGTTGATATGAAGGACGGCAGACAGATAAAAAATATAGTCTACAGGGAAAAGCCAGATTTTATAGTCCCAGAGATAGAGGCTATAGATACACTTATGCTGTTGGAGTTGGAAAAGGAGGGCTTTAATGTTGTCCCATCTGCAAAGGCTACAAACTACACAATGAACAGGATAGGTATAAGGAAACTTGCCGCTGAAGAGGTAGGGCTGAAAACATCAAAATACAGATTTGCCTCTGATATAGAGACCTACAGAAAGGCGGTAGGAGAGATAGGACTACCTGCGGTGGTAAAACCTGTAATGAGTTCCTCAGGAAAAGGGCAAAGTATTGTCAGGGAAGAAAGTGAAATAGACAAAGCGTGGCATTACGCACAGGAAAACGCAAGGGGAAAAGGTGGAGAGGTAATAATAGAGGAGTTTATAGATTTTGATTTTGAGATAACATTACTTACTGTAAGGACAAAAAACCAAGGGACTGTGTTCTGTGAACCGATAGGACATATACAGGTTGATGGTGATTACTGGGAAAGTTGGCAACCTCAACCGATGTCAGAAAAGGCATTGGAAAAAGCAAAAGAGATAGCAAAAAAGATAACAGATGAACTTGGTGGATACGGTATATTCGGTTGTGAACTGTTTGTAAAAGGGGACGAAGTTTGGTTTAATGAAATATCACCAAGACCCCACGATACAGGAATGACCACAATGGTAAGCCAATATATGTCAGAGTTTGAACTACACCTGAGGGCTATACTCGGTTTACCTGTAGATACATCTATGGTAGTGCCAGCCGCCGCATCTTACTGTTTCCACGCCCCAGACTGGGGTGTAGCCCCTGCATACGAAGGTATAGACAAGGCATTAGCAGTGCCAAACACAAAAATAAGAATATTTGGAAAACCAACAACAAGACCAAAAAGGAGAATGGGCGTAGCTTTAGCCATAGGACAGTCTATAGAAGAGGCAAGGAACAGGGCTAAAGCCGCCGCATCTCACATAAGGGTGATGCTATGAAGAAAGTAGCTTTATTTGTCATTATGGTTTTTGTAGTTAGCTTTGGTATCTTCTGGATTTACAGAATGTTTTTCTCCCCAGAGAGGCTTAATATTGTAAGTAGGACAATTGAAACCACAATAGGCTTTAAACACGGTGTAGTTGAAATTTACAGCTGTGGAAAGTTGGTAAAAAGGTTTTTAAAAGTAGAAAAACTAACTACAGCCACAGGGACTTACCAAAACACAACCAGACCATACAGGTTTGGATACGGCTACCTTGATGCAAACTTAGATGGGGTGTTAAACAAAGAGGAAAAGTTAGCCGGTAAAAGGTATTTTGAGATACCAAGTTTTATTGATTATATCTACTACGATGGAAAAAGCACAGTTGAAGAACAGTAGTAATGGACACAAATCGGTTTGTGGAGGTTTTAAATACACTTGAAAAAGAGTTTCCAAAGTGGAACGCCCCTGTGGTTTCCCTTATGGCAAAAAGGGACAAAAGAACGCCTTTCCAAATACTAATTTCCACAATAATAAGTTTAAGAACCAAAGACCAGATAACAGCAGAGGCTTCAGAAAGGCTTTTTAAGATAGCTGATACTCCTGAGAAGATACTAAAGCTGTCAGAGAAAGAGATAGCAGAGGCTATATACCCAGCTGGATTTTACAGAAACAAAGCAAAAACCATAAAAGAAATATCAAAAATATTAGTTGAAAAGTATAACGGCAAAGTTCCAGATACACTTGAAGGGCTTTTATCCCTTCCCGGTGTAGGGAGAAAAACAGCAAATTTAGTGCTTGCCCTTTCGTTTAACAAGCCTGCTATATGTGTTGATGTCCACGTCCACAGAATATCAAATAGGCTGGGAATAGTTAACACAAAAACCCCTGAGGAAACAGAGTTTGCCCTTATGGAAAAGGTGCCAAAAAAATACTGGAACAGAATAAATGACCTGCTTGTAGCCTTTGGACAGACCATATGCAAACCTATATCCCCCCACTGTTCCATTTGCCCTGTAAAACATCTATGTGAACAAAAAGGGGTAGATAAACACAGGTAAAAATTAGCTATATTATTTCGTAATATACCTATCTGGGAGAGACAGTTATGAAAAAAAGACTGCCAGTTGGAAGACAGAACTTTAGGGAAATTAGGGAAGAGGGTTTCATATATATAGACAAAACAAAGGAAGCACTGGATTTAATTCAGGACTATAAGTATGTCTTCCTTTCCCGTCCCCGTAGGTTTGGAAAGTCTTTATTTCTGGATACTCTTAAAGAAATATTTGAGGGGAATAAACAGCTTTTTGAAGGGCTATACATATACGATAAATACGACTTTGAACCCCACCCTGTTATTAAAATTGACTGGGCTGGGGACTTTAAAACACTGGAAAAAACAGAAGAAATAGCATTAGTAAACTTAAGGGAAAATCAAGACAG
>JAADEV010000018.1 GCA_013153295.1 Aquificota bacterium
CCACAGGTTGGAATAAATGCTAACCTTAGCTGGTCAGCTAACGCTGTAGATGGTACTGTAAACCATACAGCCATTGCCAGTAAAACTGCCACTAAACCTCTCAACGCCTAACCTCCCTTTGATATTTTAAGAATTTAATTTTCATATTTTATCATAATCTTAAATTGTATACTTAAACTTTCTGTTTCTAAACGCAAGGACTATAACAAGTCCTATTATTCCCAATGCCCAGTAAACCCACGTTGGTATCGGCACAGGGTCTCCTGCGGCGTAAGAGTGTAGCCCAGAAAGGTAGTAGTTAACGCCAAAGTAAGTCATTAGAACAGAACCAAACGCCAACACAGACAGAACTGCAAACAGGTAAACAGATTTCATATACGGAACAAATCTGGTATGTAATACAAATGTGTAAACAAGTATTGTTGTTAAAGCCCAAGTTTCCTTTGGGTCCCAGCCCCAGTATCTACCCCAGCTTTCGTTAGCCCACACACCACCTAAGAAGTTTCCTACAGTAAGTAGGGAAAGCCCTATTATCATAGACATCTCGTTTATTCTGGTTGCTTCCAGTATTGATATATCTATCTGTTTTTGTCTTTCATCATTTTTATTTGGATTTCTGATAATAAAAAGTAGTAGTGTTATAAAACCAAGTAAAGCAGATAGACCTAAAAAGCCGTATCCAGCGGTTATAACAGACACGTGTATTGTCAGCCAGTAGGATTTTAGAACAGGGACAATGTTTGTTATCTGTGGGTCCATCCAACTTAGATGGGCTACAAAAAGTGTAAGCCCTGCAAGTATACCTGTTGATGCAACTGCAAACGGTGATTGGCGAACAAAAACAATACCTGCAAGGACAATAGTCCAAGCAATATATATCATAGATTCGTAGCCATTACTCCACGGGGCGTGTCCTGCTATATACCACCTTAAACCAAGGTTAAATGTGTGTAGTATAAAGCCAATTATTAGTATTCCCACTGTAAGTTTGGTCATAAAGTCTAACTTTAGGGAAGGCTTTACCAGTTTTGCAAATATAAGCCCAAGTAAGGTAAGCCCTGCGAAAAGGTAAACAAATATTAATCTCTCAAATAGATTTAACCTGTTGTAAAGTATCTCAGCTTTAATTTTCATTTCAGAGGGGTAAATGTCTGCCCCGTTGACCTTTTGATACTCCCTTATAGCTTCCAAATCCCTGTTAGCCGGTTCCCAATTTCCATCTTGTATAGCCTTTTCCACAGATGTAAAGTAGTTGCTAAGTAGTTTCCTAATCTTTTTTGCCTCTTCAGGTGGGAAGTTTTCTATTGCTGCCTTAGGGCTATACCACGTATGGTTTGGGTCTCCTTTAAGTGGGAAAATTCTAAATAACTCACCTGTGTAAACCATAAACAGTATATTTATCCTCTCATCAACCTTTAATAACTCTTTATCAAACTGGTTTCTTTCAGCTGGTCTTTTCATTCTTGCCTGTTCCACAGCAGGATACAGCTTGTAGTTTCCTGTTTCATCAAAGGCTTCAATAAACGCAAAGTATTTTCTCTCAGGTGGTATTCCCAGTATCTTTTTTATAGCTGGGTGGGAAACCTTTATTATTGGTATAACCTGCCACTCCCGTGGCATTACTAACATTCCCAGTATTATCTGGTTATGGTTTAAGCCGAAAAATGATGTTTTCCTTGCTACCTTGTTTAAAACATCTATTGCAAGGGTGTCTATAGGTTCAAGTCTACCATCTGAAGATTGGGTTATAAGTGTGCCAAACCTGTCTGCGTGGTCTCTATCTATCTTTTTTACCTTTTGTATAGCCTCCTTTAGTAGATGGATACTGTTTCCCTTTTCCTCTGCAAGGGACTGGCTTGATGTGAAAAGGAAGGCTACAATTAGAAATGTTTTTACCAGTTTTTCCACATTTAGTCTGGCTAACCTTCCAAATCTGGAATAGGGGTTAAACAGGTTAAGTAAAAATCCTAAAGCCATAAGTGTGTATCCTATATAAGTTGGAATTTTCCCCGGGTCGTGGTTAACAGAGAGTATTGTTCCCATTTCATCTGGGTCGTAAGAGGACTGGAAGAACTTGTATCCCCCATACTCTAATGTGTGGTTCATATAAATTCTGTATTCAAACTCCCTGTTGTTTTTTGGGTCTTTTACCACCACTTTACTTTCGTAAGATGAAGGTTGCATAGAACCGGGGTATCTCTCTACTATAAAGTCCTTTAGATAGATATAAAACGGCAGTTTTATCTCCTTGGCACCCCAGCTTAAGGTAAGGTTTATATCCTTCATCTTTATATTAACAGGTTCTCCAACGATGTTAGACCTCATTCCACCTCCAAGGAGTTTAACAGTTCTTTTCTCCCCATCATATTCCACTTCTACAACTAATGCCCCCTCGTCAGCACCAACCTTAAGTGATGTATCTGTTTTTGGAACCACTTCTAACTTACCTTTTAATACTGCCTGCCTTACCACAAACCTAACATCTCCAACAGAGTATATAATCCGTTCCTTTAGAGGTGTTTCTGTGTTAGGGGGAATTTTACCACCTTTCTGGGTAGTCATATCAAAAAACTCAAGTTCTTTAGTTGAAAGTATATAAAAGTTGTTATCCTTAACAAAAATGTATACATAATCTTTTTTTAACCCTTTTGGTTCTTTACCAAAGCTGAAGATAGTATCTCCTAAATCAACAGCCTCTCCGTAGGTTAGTGTCTTTGTAATAGGTGTGTTTCCCACAAGGAAAACCACATTGAGCATAGGCTTGCCGTCCTCTGCTTGGACTATAACCTTCTCAGCTTTAGGGTAGTAATCCACATACCTTACCTTTACAGTTTTACCATCTACATCAAGGGTTTCCTCAAAGTGGTTCACCTGTTTAAGTATTTGGGATAGTAAAATCTTCCTTTCCTTTTGGTATACTTTGCCGTCTTTTTCAGCTTTTATTGTAAGGAACGCATCGGCGGAAACAATGGTGTTTGATTGGGAACCTTCCCTTATATGCATCATTCCTTCATATCCAAAGTATCTGGTAAGACCTGCCCCTAAAAATACTATAAGAAAAGACAGATGGAACATTAGGGCAGGTAGTTTTTTAGGCTTCCACATCTTGTATTTGATTATGTTTCCTATTAGATTAATGGCTAACAGAACCCATAGAACCTCAAACCACCTTGCACCGTAGATTAAAGCCCAAGCTGTTTCACTACCAAAATCGTTTTCTATAAAAGTGGCAAAGCCTATGGATATGGCAAATATTAAAGTTAAAAAAAGCATAAACTCCATAGATGTTAAAAAGTCCCATATCTTCTTTACCATTGTTTCCCCTTACAAAACTTTTCCGTCCTTTATATTATTATCCTGTTATTATGAAATTAAAGTGAAATTTATGTTTATCCTTGATAATACGCAGGCTTTTTTTGTATAGTTTTACTCTAAATTAAAACAGTTGGAGGAGAAAATGGAAGAGCTTAAAAAACTTATTACAGAAGCGTGGGAAAACAGGGAATTACTAAAAGAGAAAAAATATCAGGACGCAGTTAGGGAAACAATAGATTTACTTGATAAAGGAAAAATAAGGGTAGCTGAAAAGAAAAACGGGGACTGGGTTGTTAATGAGTGGGTAAAGCAGGCTATACTCCTATACTTCCCTATACAAGAGATGCAGGTTATAGAGCTGCCGCCTTTTGAGTATTACGATAAAATACCTTTAAAAAGAAACTGGAAAGAGGCTGGAGTAAGGGTTGTTCCCCCTGCCACAGCAAGATACGGTTCATTTATAGAAAAAGGGGCTATACTTATGCCTTCCTATGTGAATATAGGGGCTTATGTAGGAAGTGGAACGCTGGTTGATACTTGGGCTACAGTAGGTTCCTGTGCCCAGATAGGTAAAAATGTCCACCTTTCAGGTGGGGTTGGTATAGGTGGCGTCCTTGAACCCCCTTCAGCAAAGCCTGTTATAGTAGAGGATAACTGTTTTATTGGTTCAAGGTGTATTATAGTGGAAGGGGCTGTTATAGAAGAGGAAGCTGTTTTAGGAGCAGGTGTTGTTATAACAGGGTCAACCAGAATAATAGATGTGTCTGGGGACGAACCTGTTGAATACAGAGGTAGAGTTCCTGCAAGAAGTGTTGTAATCCCCGGTGTTATGAATAAAAAATTCCCTGCCGGTGAATACGGTGTTCCAGTTGCTTTAATAATCGGTAAAAGGAAGGAAAGCACAGATAAAAAGGTCTCCCTTAACGAAGCCCTAAGGGAGTTTAATGTAGAAGGGTAAAACAGTAGGGGCTTTTGCCCCTTTCTTTCATAAAATCTAAATTTTTCAAATACTTTCACTTTCCAAATTTGCATACTAACCACTGTTTGGATATAATAACCTTTTCACAGCCGATAAACTGCCTATTATTAATCTCAAAACAAGGAGGTTATTCCTGATGAGATACAGAAGCTATACAGTCCACAACTTTAGGGATATACCACAGGTAAAGGAAAAACTTACCCCACAACAGCAGTTTGATATAGAGGTCGTTGCACAGGTTTTCCCCTTTAAAACCAATAACTATGTAGTTGAGAAACTGATAAACTGGGACAACCCACTTGAAGACCCTATATTCAGGCTAACCTTCCCACAAAAGGGTATGCTACTGGAAGAGGACTACCAAACAATAGCAGAGCTGTTAAAATCAAATGCCCCAAAAGAGGTTATTAAACAAAAAGCAAATGAGATTAGAATGAAACTAAACCCACACCCAGCAGGGCAGAAATACAATATACCTGAGATAAACGGTGTAAAGCTACACGGGGCACAGCATAAATATAAAGAAACTATACTCTTCTTCCCAAAACAGGGACAAACCTGCCACGCCTACTGCACATTTTGTTTTAGATGGCCACAGTTTGTTGGGATAGACGAGCTTAAGTTTGCAATGAAAGAGGTTGAAGTCCTAATAGAATATATAAAAGCCCACCCGGAGATAACAGACCTACTGTTCACCGGTGGAGACCCACTTATAATGAAAACCAAACTACTACGCCAGTATATAGAACCTATACTTGAAGCAAAAATCCCCCATCTAAAAACAATAAGAATAGGGTCTAAAGCCCTTGCGTTCTGGCCTTACAGATTTACTACCGATGATGATGCAGATGATTTAATAAAACTGTTTAAAGAGATAACAGACGCAGGATACCATCTGGCTTATATGGCACACTTTAACCACTATCAGGAGCTTGGAACAGAAGAGGTTAAGGAAGCGGTAAAAAGAATTCTATCCACAGGGGCGGTTATAAGGACACAGTCTCCGATACTTAGACATATAAACGACAGTGCAGAAGTATGGGCAACAATGTGGAAAAAACAAGTAGAAATGAATATGGTTCCTTACTATATGTTTATGGCAAGGGATACAGGGGCACAGCATTACTTTGGTGTTCCGCTGGTAAGGGCTTGGGAGATATTTAGAAAGGCTTACAGTAGTGTAAGTGGAATAGCCAGAACTGTAAAGGGACCATCAATGTCTGCAACACCGGGTAAAGTAAGAATATTAGGTGTTTCTGAGGTAAACGGTGATAAAGTTATGGTTCTGGACTTTCTCCAAGGTAGAAACCCAGACTGGGTAGGAAAACCGTTCTTTGCCAAGTATGATGAAAACGCAATGTGGCTTGATGAACTGGAGCCTTACCAAGGGGATAGTTTCTTTTACGAAGAAGAGCTGGAACAGATGTTATCTTTAGACAAAGTTGGAGCATAACAAAAAGTTAGGAGGAGCAGGTGGAACACAGGGGAATTATTATACTGGACTTTGGTTCACAGTATACCCAACTTATAGCCAGAAGGATAAGGGAGCTTAACATATACAGTGAAATACTACCTTACAATGCATCTGTGGAAGAGATACAGAAACACAACCCAAAGGGGATTATCCTATCAGGGGGACCTGCCTCTGTATACTCCCCTGACGCCCCAAAACCAGACCCAAGGGTATTTGAAATAGAATTACCTATACTTGGGATATGCTACGGTCTACAGCTTATAACACACCACTTTGGCGGTGAGGTTGTAAAAGCTGACAGACACGAATACGGAAGGGCAGAGCTGGAAATATTAGACCACTCAGACCTGTTTTATAACCTACCTGACAGAATTACAGTTTGGATGTCCCACGGTGATAAAGTTGTAAAACTACCGGAGGGATTTGAGCCTATAGCCAGAACATCTAACGCCCCTTACGCCGCAGTTAGGAACAGGGAAAAAAAGATATGGGGTGTCCAATTCCACCCTGAGGTAGCCCACACACCACAAGGTAAAGATATACTAAAGAACTTTGCAGTAAGGATAGCAGGGTGTAAACAGGACTGGACTATGGGCAACTTCCTACAGGAAAAACAGGAGGAAATAAGAAAACAGGTAGGGGATAAAAAGGTTATATGCGCCTTATCTGGTGGAGTTGACAGTTCTGTGGCGGCAGTCCTTGTCCACAAAGCTGTAGGAGATAACCTTACCTGTATATTTGTTGATAACGGCTTACTGCGTAAAGGGGAAAGGGAAAAGGTTGAAAAAACATTTAAGGAGCATTTCCATATACCACTAATAGTAGTAGACGCAAAAGAAAAATTCCTAAAAGCCCTTAAAGGAATAACAGACCCAGAACAGAAAAGAAAGATAATAGGAAACCTCTTTATAGAAATATTTGAAGAAGAAGCTAAAAAAATACCAGATGTTGAGTATCTGGTGCAGGGGACACTTTACCCTGATGTTATAGAAAGTGTATCTGTAAAGGGACCCTCCGCTGTAATAAAGACCCACCATAATGTAGGTGGATTACCTGAAAAGATGAACCTAAAGCTGATAGAACCACTTAGGGAGCTATTTAAAGACGAGGTTAGACAGCTTGGTAAGGAGCTTGGCTTACCAGATGAGATAGTTTACAGACAGCCATTCCCCGGTCCCGGACTGGCAATTAGAATAATAGGTGAGGTAAACGACAAAGATTTGGAGATACTTAGGGAAGCAGACGCAATAGTAGTTGAAGAGATAAAGAAAGCCGGACTTTACAACAAGCTGTGGCAGTCCTTTGCAGTTTTACTTCCAATACACACAGTAGGGGTGATGGGGGATTACAGAACATACGAAAAGGTAATAGCAGTAAGGGCTGTAAACTCTGTTGATGGAATGACAGCAGACTGGTCAAGGCTACCATACGAAGTATTAGACACAATAATGAGGAGGATAATAAACGAAGTAAAAGGGGTAAACAGAGTAGTATTTGACATCACCTCCAAACCCCCCGGCACAATAGAATGGGAGTAAATAAGGAGTATTAATTTTGTATGGAAGGTAGACTAAGAGCCTATCTACAAGAAGCCCAAATTCATATAGAAAGACTAAAAGATGTTTTAGAAAGAATGAAACCTATATATCCACTGGACAAAAATAAACTTGAGACCTTAACAAGCATAGAAATGGATATGTTGGATACACTTGCCTTTAGATTTTCAAAACTGCAGGATTTATTAGGTGCTAAGATTTTTAGGGAATTTTTAAATGAAACTGGTTTTATAACAGAAGGAAAAACTTTCTGGGAGATTTTAAGAGAGATAGAAAAGGAAGGAATTATTGATATTGATACCTGGAGTGATTTTAGAAAAGTTAGAAACTTTATAGCCCACGATTACCCAAATGAAATAGATGAAAAAGCTGAGGCTATAAACTATCTTATAGAAAAAACACCAATTTTAATAGAGGTAGTGGAAAGAATTGAAAATAAGATTAACCGATTTTGAAATAAAAACCATAAAGGAGCTTGCAAAGAATATATTCGGTGAGTGTGAAGTATATATTTTTGGAAGCAGGGTAAATTTAAATAAAAAAGGGGGAGATATAGACATCTTTGTTATCCCAAAAGAGAAAACAAACCTGTTTGAAAAGAAGATAAAACTTGCCTCAAAACTTGAAAACCTCCTTGGTAAACCTGTAGATGTGGTGGTAAGTAAAAACAGAAACAGACCTATAGAACAGCAGGCACTCAAAGGGGTGAAAATATAGGCTGGTTGATACCTATATCCTGTATAACCTCCTATAACTATCTGTTTATCTAACTGCTAAAAAGTAGAATTAAAACAACAGTTCTAATACTTTGAAACACTTACAGAAAAATTAATAAATTGACCTAAAAAATAACAAAACATCTCCGATAATGGAACTCAAAAGAACAATCGGAGGTGAGTTGCGATGGCACTCAGAATTAATTACAACTATCAAGCAGAGTTTGGTCATGTTAACATTCTAAAAACAGAGAGGAACCTAAACACCTCTCTGGAAAGACTGGAAACAGGTTATAGAATTAACTCTGCTAAGGATGACGCCGCTGGACTGTTCATTGCAGACCAGTTAAATCTTGTTGCAAGCGCTCTTGACCAAGGTGTAAGAAACGCACAGGACGGTATATCCGCTGCCCAAATAGCAGAAACAACACTTGCCCAAATCTATGATAAGCTGGTATCCATCTATACAAAAGCGGAACAAGCAGCTAACGATACTAACTCTGCACTTAACAGAGATGCTCTACAGGAAGATATTGATAAGCTAATAGATGCTATTGATAGGATAGCCAAGTCCTCTGAATTTAACGGAAAAAAGTTATTAGATGGCAGCTTTAAAAGTCAGTATATACACTATGGACCAAGGGCTGACCAAAAACTATCAATTTCTATAGATAGTGCCACAGCTGAAGACCTTGCTGCATATACAATAAAAGGAAATGGAAAAGCAACAGGAGATGGAGGAAAAGACTTAGCAACCCTTATAGATGGAACTGATTACGAGTTTGATTCAGCTACAGATAAAGTAGTAATCCAAGGAGTAGACTTAACAACGGCTATAAAAAACTCGGTAGGAGATGGTTCTCTTACAGATGCTTCTGTAATAGCTAAACATATTAATGGAGATCCAGATTTAAAGATGAAGGATATAACTGCATCTGCTACCAATACAAGTGTTGCAGGGGCTGAATTTGGTGTGCATAATACTGGGAATGATACATTAACTATAAAAATATATGTAGGACCTGAAACAGATGAAGCAGATATAACACTTAATTTTGATAAAAATACTACAATAACAGGTGATGTATTAGTAGATTTAATCAATTCTAATGCAGATAATCTCCCTATAGAGGCATCTTTAGATGAAGCTGGTAGAGTAGTATTAACAACAGAAAATGGTGAAACTATAGCGGTTGAAGTAACCGTTGGAGCAAATGGAAATGAATTTGATTTAAATAAGCTAATAAACTTAGGTGCAGAAACAAAGGTTTCTGCAGGTTCTACAGGTTCAGCAGTAAAAGTTGGAGATTTACATGTATTCGGTTCAAATGCTTATGGTTATGATTTTACAGGATTATCTACTACAGATACAGGATTAGGTGTTAATGCAACAGATAGCTCTTCAAAAACTTCATTAGAAACAATAAAAGTTGATACAAATGCTAATGCAGAGTATTCCTTAAAAGTTATAGATAACATAATTAAAAAAGTAGATAGAATGAGGGCAAACCTTGGTTCTATCCAGATTAACCTTGAGACGATAATCCAAAACAACGAGTTTAGTGCAGTTCAACAAAGGGAAGCTGAGTCCAGAATTAGAAATGTTGACTTTGCTAAAGAGATGGCAAACTTCACTAGATACCAAACACTTATGCAGTCTGGTATGGCAATGATGGCACAAGCGAACCAGCTTCCACAGATGGTTCTCCAGCTACTCAGATAATAGTAGGACTTGGGGAGGTTCCCCCTCCCCCTTCCTAACCTATCCTGTAATATTCCTTGCACAGGGTAGATTAGGGGGCTAAATTAAAAATAAAAACGGGAGATAAACCATGGATATAAAAGCCATATCCTCAACAAACGCCAGTGTAAATATGAACTCCCAGAATATAGACGCCCTGAATAAAGACCAGATACAAAAAGTCCAACAACAAGACCAGAACAAACAGATACAAAACAACCAGCAGGAAATATCCCCAGAAGTCCTAAAACAAGCATTGGAAGACCTGAACAAAAAGTTAGATATGCTAAACTCACAACTTAAAGTGGAAACAGATGACGAAACAGGAATTAGGGTAATAAAAATAGTGGATAAAGAAACAAACGAAGTAATTAGACAAATACCCCCAGAGGTTATGCTAAAAATAGCCAAGTATATGGACGAGATAGCAGGGCTACTGTTTAACGAAAAAGTGTAAGGTGGTGTAAAAATGGCAGGAGAGTTTTATATAAGCGGGCTTACAGAGAACTCATTTGATTATCAGGCTTATCTGGACAAATACAGAGAGCTTAAAATGATACCGGTTAACCTGTTAGCCCAGCAGGTTGACCAAATTAACGCCCAAAGGGAAGCCCTATCTGCAATAAAAAGTAAGTTGGACAGTTTATACGCCCCTGCCCTTAACCTTACGCTGGAAACAACATATGAAACAAAAACAGCCACATTATCAAACCCAGAGGTTGCAGATGTATCTGTAGACAGCAATGCAGTAAACTCAACATACACCCTAACTGTAAACTCCCTTGCAAGGGAGAACAAATTTAAAATAGGAACTGTAGAAACAATAACAGATATATACCAAACAATAGATAAAGAAGGTTCACTCCAAATAAACTACCTGAAAGATGGTGAAGAGCAAACCTTAACCATAGACTACAACGGTAAATCCCTTAAAGATATTGTAGATGAGATAAACCAGTCTGAAGATATACAGGCGTCTATTATTAACCTTGGAACGGAAGACAACCCAGACTACCAGCTTATTATATCCTCAAAAAACACAGGAACACGAAACAGAATAGTATCCATTGATGACACCCTAAACTCAGGGGACGATAGTGATGGTATTTTTAGCGAAGATGAAGCAAAAACATACGAAACCCAAACAGCCCAAGATGCAGAGATACAGATAGACGGTATAACATTTACCAGCCAAACGAACCAGTTTACAGGTGTTATAACAGGTGTAGATATTACAGTAAAAGAAACAGGGGAAACTACACTTACAATCTCCAACGATTATACAGATATAAAAAACAGTCTTACAGCTATATTAGATGGATACAACCAGCTTAAAGAAACAATAAGACTTGCCACCAGTGAAGGGCAACCGCTACAGGGAGAAGCAACCCTTAATACAATAGCAAACTCAGTTTTTAACATAATATCCACATACCTTGGTAAGTATGGTCTTATAGATACCCTTGGGGACGCGGAAACAACCAGAGGACTACTAACCCTTAACGAAGAAGCCTTTAACACATTTATGGAAAGACCTGATGCAAAAGGAATACTCCAGTCCTTTGGAAGGGCTTTAGAGGATTTTGTAGGTGTTTACTCAGACACATTAACATTAACAGACCTGAAATATCAGGAGAAAGCAGACTACCTACAGGAAAGAATAGAAACAATGACAGAAAGTATAGACAGGGAAATAGAAAGTATGCGTATAAGATTTGCCCAACTAAATACATACCTTTCTGAAATGCAATCACTACAAATCACAATACAAAGTTTTGTAGAAGGGCTACCTTCAATATCAGGAGATTAATAAAGGAGAGATAAGATGACACAGAACCCTTACACAGCCTACCAAAAAAACGCAGAAATAATAGAAAGTAAAGAGGAGCTATTACTAAAAACCTATGAGGAGATACTTAGCCTTTTAAATATAGCCATTTACTCTATAGAAGAAGGGGATATTAAAACAAAGGCAGAAAGTATAACAAAAGCCTCAGATGGTATAGCAGTCCTACAAGCATCACTTGACAAAGAGAAAGGTGGAGAAATAGCAGAGAACCTTGATAAGCTATACAGCTTTTGTTTGGAGGAGCTTTTAAGGGCAAACGTATCAAACGATAAAGAGAAGATAAAAAATGTTATAGAAGTCCTTACACCTGTTTATGAAGGTTTCAAAGAAGCCTTTACGAAGGT
>JAADEV010000128.1 GCA_013153295.1 Aquificota bacterium
TTAATATTGGGGCTGAAGATGAAAAGCAGATGCTAAAGGATTTTGGGACTGTATCAAAAGCCTGTTTAGAGTGGCAGATGCCATTACTTGCGATGCTTTACTACAGGGGACCTGAGGTTAAAAATCCATTTGACCCAGATGCTATTGCCCATATTGCAAGGCTGGGGGCTGAACTTGGGGCGGATATTGTAAAGGTTCCTTACACAGGAAACCCTGATACATTCCGTAAGGTTGTTGAAGGTTGCCCAGTTCCAGTAGTAATTGCAGGGGGTCCTAAGGTTAATTCTGATAAAGAGTTATTACAAATGGTATATGATGCTGTTGTTGTTGCAGGTTGTGCAGGTCTTTCTGTAGGAAGGAATATCTTCCAACATACAGATGTTTCTAAAATAACTTATGTTTTATCTAAAATAGTTCATGAAGGAATAACTGTGGATGAAGCTTTAAAATTACTGCAAGAATAGTTCATAATTTGCTTTTTTAATCTAAAAAAGGAAGTTGCAAAATAGGAAAAGGGGTTTTATAATATAAGCCTCTTTATTCTGGAGGGTGTAGCTCAGTCGGTAGAGCACAAGGTTGTGGCCCTTGGGGTCGCGGGTTCAAGTCCCGTCACCCTCCCTTCCCCATCTGTAGCTAATAACTTAAATACTTTCCTTTTCATAGTAAAATCCCCCATTATATCTGATAATATGAATTTAATATGAATTAGTGTTAAAGCTAAAAGTAAGGAGGAGCTTAATATGAAGAGATTTTTGCTTACGCTGGGGTTTGTTTTTGCTATTTTTTCCTCTGTTTGGGCTAAAAATCCGATAGTGGTTATAAAAACAGACCTTGGGGATATTTATGTTGAACTTTATCCGGACAAAGCCCCTAAAACAGTGGCTAACTTCTTAAGGTATGTTAAAGATGGTTTTTACAACGGGCTTGTTTTCCACAGGGTTGTTAAAGGGTTTGTTATACAAGGTGGTGGCTTTGATAAAAAACTGAAATACAAAAAGCCCACATACCCACCTGTGGAGAATGAAAGTAATAATGGACTTTCAAATGTTAGGGGGACTATAGCAATGGCAAGGACTTCAGACCCCCACAGCGCCACCACACAGTTTTATATTAACTTGGCAGATAACACATTCCTTGATTACGGTAAAACTCCGCAGAAATGGGGATACACTGTATTTGGAAGGGTTATAAAGGGAATGGAAGTGGTTGATGAGATAGGCAGTATCCCTACTATAAATATCGGCTATATGATGAATGTGCCAATTAGACCTGTGGAGATAAAAAGTATAGAGATTGTGGAAGAGGGGGATTAACCTTCCCTACGGTAGCCCCCTCCACCGGGGGTTTTTATTACGATACTGTCCCCTTTCTTTAGTCTGGTGTGGAATTTACCTCCCATTTTAACCTCTTTACCGTCCCTTATTAATATATTCTCCCCAACCTTTGCAGGACTTCCGCCAAACAGTCCATAAGGGGGAATTCTCCTCCTTTCAGATATAACTGTAATCTCCACATCTGTTAAAAACTTTATCTGTCTGATTATCCCATCTCCACCTCTGTATAAACCTTCCCCACCTGAGTTATCCCTAAGTGAGTATCTTTCAACCATAAATGGATACTCAAACTCCAACGCCTCAACAGGGGTGTTAAGTGTGTTTGTCATATGGGACTGTATTCCACTTTCACCATCTACACCTAAGGACGCCCCCATACCACCTCCTATTGTTTCGTAGTATGTAAAGGGCTTCCCTGTCTTTGGGTTAACACCTCCTATTGTAAGGTTGTTCATTGTCCCTTGGCTTGCAGATGGTATCTCGTCTGGTATAGCCTTTGATAATGCCCCTAAAACCACATCTACTATACGCTGTGATGTTTCCACATTTCCCCCTGCCACAGGGTAAGGGTGCTGGCAGTCTACAACGCTTCCCTTTTTGGTTATAACCTGTATAGGTTCAAAACAGCCTTTATTTGTAGGTATATCCTCCCTTACAAGGCTTCTAAACACATAGTAAACTGCAGATAAGGTTATAGCCCTTACGCAGTTTATATTCCCCTCTGTCTGTGGGTCTGAGTTTGAAAAATCAACAGTAGCTTTACTGCCCTCTATCTTTATATCAACCTGTATTTTTATATCCCTGTTGCCAGCCCCGTCATCTTCCATAAAGTCGTAAAAGGAATACTCCCCATCGGGAATTCTGTTTATCCTGTCTTCCATAATCCGCTTACTATAACTGTTTAAAGCCTCCATATAAAACTGTATATCTGAGACTGGATACCTTTCAGATAGTTGGATAAGCCTTTTTATACCTGTGATGTTAGCGGAGATTTGGGCTAAAAAATCACCTTCCCTTTCCTCTGGGGTTCTTACATTACTTTTTATAAGCTGTAAAATCCATCTGTTAACCTCTCCCCCTTCTACTATCTTTACAGGTGGGATTATAAGCCCTTCGTGGTATATGGTTTTTGAAAGGGGCATAGACCCTGCTGTTATTCCCCCTATATCTGCGTGGTGTGCCCTGTTTGCCACAAAAAACTCAAGCTGTCCATCTATAAAAACAGGGGCTATTACTGTTATATCAGGTAGATGCGTTCCCCCTCTGTAAGGGTCGTTTAAGGCTACCATATCACCCTCTTTAAAGGTGATACTTTCTAAAGCTGACTTAACAGACATTGGCATAGACCCGAGGTGGACTGGTATGTGGGAGGCTTGGGCTACTAAATCACCGTTTTTGTCAAAAACTGCACAGGAAAAATCCCTCCTTTCCTTTATATTTGATGAAAATGCAGATTTTTGTAAAACTGTTCCCATCTCCTCTGCGACAGCAGAAAGTCTGTTTTTAAAAACCTCAAGTAGGATAGGGTCTACCATCTTTTACTCCCCGTAGATTATTTTGTGTAGCCAGCTTTTTACTATCTGGGCAAGGTGGGATATATCACTGCCGTAGTATAGTATCTCAAACACAAGGGTGAAGAGAAAAACAGACAGCATACTTACAAAAACAAGGGTTTGGATAAACATTCCTGCGTGGTAGCTTCTTTTTAAAACCGCCTCCTTTGGGTTAAGTGGGTTGTAGTAGACCTTAACCTTTGCCCCCTCTGGAAACTGGCTTATTAGCCTTTTTATAGTCCCTTCGTCTGAGGCTATCTCTGTTAGAAACACTTTGTTAGATATGTATTCCTTTCCCTTTACTGTGTATTTGTATTCCACATCTGGGTAAAAGTAATCGTATGAGATTGTGGATATATCCTTTCTCAGTGAGGATTTTAACACCACCCCTTCTGTCTTTTTCCAAAAGTAAACCCTAACAAGGCGGTAAAACAGGAATAATGTTATAAGCCCTAAAACACTTACCCAAAAGCCAAATGGGAGGAATAAAAACTTTCCGTCTTTCACACCTTAACCCTTATATTTCCATACTGGTCTATATACCCCTCTGCAAATGGTGGGATTACAGTTGTGGAGGAGTATTCAAGTATAACAGCAGACCCTTTTATCCTGTTCCCTGCCTTTAGTTTATCCCTAAGGTAAAAGGTTGTTTCATACTCCTTTCCATCAAAGATTAGTTTTTTCCTACCTACAACTGCCTCAGGAGGAGGTTGTTTATCCCCTTCTGCTACCAGCTGTATCTGTGGTTTTTCAGTTTGCCCCACTGCCCTTACCCGTAGGTTTACAACCTGCACCTGTTTTTCAGGTCTACTGTATCCGTAAAGGGCTTTGTGTCTGCTGTGGAAATCCTCTACAAACCTATCTGAGAAAGGTATAACTATCTCAAAGGACTGTCCTTTATACCTTAAATCCACAAGTTTATGTATTTCCACATCTGCCCTTTTAAACCCTTCCCTTTCCATATCTGTTAATGCCCTTTCCTCAAGTTTACCGAAAGCCTCCTTTAGTCGGTTAATATCTGTTTCCTCTGACATTACAGTAAGGGAGTAGTCCTTTATCACATCTGCAAACGCCATACCAAATGCTGAAAATACACCGGGATTAAGTGGGATTATAACCTCTGGGATAGACAACTCTCTGGCTAAAAACGGGGCGTGTAGCCCACCTGCACCTCCGTATACAAACAGGGAAAACTCCCTTGGGTCGTATCCCTTCTCTATGGATATAACCCTTACTGCCCTTTCCATTTTTGTGTTTGCAACCTTAAGTATGCCCTCCGCAAGTCTGTCTGCAGGTATTCCCCACTCTATACTGTATAACTCAAAAAACTTATAAAGCCTTTCCATATTAAGTTTCATACTACCGCCAAGGAAGTAGTCAGGGGACAGTCTACCTAAAAACAGGTTGGCATCGCTTACTGTAAGCCTTTCCCCTTTGCCATAACAGACAGGTCCCGGGTCTGCCCCTGCACTTTCAGGACCTACATTTAAAGACCCTCCCTTATCTAAGTAGGCTATAGAACCTCCCCCTGCCCCAACTGTATGTATATCTATAATTGGCACCTTTACAGGGAAGTCATCTATATATGTTTCTGTGGAAAATGGAATACTGTCGTTTAGTAGGGATACATCTGTAGATGTTCCCCCCATATCAAAGGTTATTAACTTTGTTTTTCCTATCAGTTTGCCAAGGTGGAAAGCCCCTACAACCCCACCTGCGGGACCTGACAGAATAGTCCTTACAGGTTCTTTCCTTGCTGTGTCAGGGGATATAGCCCCACCGTTAGACTGGATTATTGATAAACTGTCCCCTTCCTTAAGGTTTTCCTGTAGGTTTTTTATATAGCTGTTCATCTTTGGCATAACATAGCTGTTTACAACTGTGGTAGAACCCCTTTCATACTCCCTAAACTCTGGGATTATCTGTGATGAAACAGAGACGAAAAAACCCTCCTCCTCAAGTATCCTTTTAACAGTTTCCTCCCCAGTAGGATTTAGGAAAGAAAACAGAAAGGAGACAGCTACCGCCTGTATACCCTTTTCTTTAAGCTGTTTAGCTACCTCCCTTACTTCCCCTTCATCTACAGGTTTTACAACCTTACCTTCACTGTTCACCCTACAGTCTAAACCTATACAGTCCTCCCTGTTTACCAGAGGAGGTTTCCTTCTGTAGGTTAAATCGTAAAGTTTCTTCCTGTCCTGTCTCCCTATAAAAAGGGTGTCCTCAAAACCTTTATTTGTTATAAATGATGTTCTTGCCCCTTTCCTCTCAAGGACAGAGTTTGTAGCCACAGTAGAACCGTGGGTTATGGCTAAAGGCTGGTCTGTTCCTATCCTTTGTAAGCCCTCTAAAACAGCCTTTGAAGGGTCTGACGGCGTGGATAAAACCTTGAATATATACCACTTTCCGTCTTTATGGTAAACAAAATCTGTAAATGTGCCACCTGTATCTACACCGACCTTTATCATACCTGCCTTTCCCAGTGAACCCTTATATACTTGGTTCCCTCTGGATACTGCATATTAAGTTTTCCTTTGTAAGCCTTTTGGACAGCTTCCCCTATCCTTCTGGCAAGGTGTTCGTAGGTTGTGGTAATAACAATTCTGTCCCCTTCGTCTTCCAACGAGATAATCCTCTCAAGAGGTCTATAAGCTGTCTCCTCATCACTTACATTTTTTATTAGGTTTTTTATCTCATCTTTATGTTTCTGGAGAAACTCCCCTTCAAGGACAACTATCCCACCTTCGTATCTGTCCTCTATCCTTCTACAGGCTGGGCATACCATCTGCTTTGCATTCTCAGGTATCCTGTCAACCCATTTAAAAATCCCGTCCTGAAAAACAACACCACATTTCTGGCATACAGATGGGTCTGGATATTTAGCCTTGGTAAAGTAGGGGTCGTGGATATACTCCTTTATAAGCCTGTCTTTTCTACCTTTCATAACATAAACCTCCAGTTAATTTAGGTTATAATTATAACAATAAGAGGAGGTTGGAATAATGAGCCTGAAGATTTACAACACCCTGTCTGGAAAAAAAGAGGAGTTTGTCCCTATAAAACCCGGTGAGGTAAAGATATACACCTGTGGTGTTACAGTCTACGACCACAACCACGTGGGACACGGCAGAAGTTTAATAGTGTTTGATATGATTAGGAGATACCTACGATACCTTGGATACGATGTTAAGTTTGTAAGGAACTTTACAGATGTGGACGACAAAATTATAAACAGGGCTAAGGACGAGTGTCTCCCATTTACAGTGATAGCAGACAGGTATATAAAAGAGTATTTTCAGGACGCAGAAAACTTTAGGATAGAGCCTGCAGATGTTGAGCCGAGGGTGACAACCCACATACCGGATATTATAGATTTTATCCAAAAGCTAATAGAAAAGGGATACGCCTACGAGGTAGACGGTGATGTTTACTTCTCTGTAAGGAAGTTTAAAGACTACGGAAAGCTGTCAAAAAGAAGTGTTGATGAGTTAATAGCAGGGGCAAGGGTTGAACCGGGGGAAAAGAAAAGGGACCCACTTGATTTTGCCCTTTGGAAAAGGTCTAAAGCAGGTGAGCCATCTTGGGACAGCCCTTGGGGTAAAGGTAGACCCGGTTGGCATACAGAATGCTGTGCAATGATATTTAAACACCTTGGGGAAACTATAGATATACACGGAGGTGGGCTTGACCTAACATTCCCCCACCACGAAAACGAGCTTGCACAGGCAGAAGCCCTTTCAGACAAACCGTTTGCAAGATACTGGGTTCACAACGGACTTGTAACAGTTAACGGACAAAAGATGTCAAAATCCCTTGGAAACTACATAACACTAAAAGAGATATACTCAAAATACGAGCCTGATATACTTAGACTTTTAGTCCTGTCTGTCCACTACAGAAGCCCCCTTGATTTCTCTTGGGAAAAGATGGAAGAGACAAAAAAAGCCTATGAAAGGCTGAAAAACGCAATAGATGAGTATGAGACACTTGAAAAACTACCTATAAAAGAGGATTTTGAAGGACACCTTTACGACGCAATAGCAAAGGCGGAACAGGGGTTTTACTCTGCAATGTCAGACGATTTTAACACCCCAGAGGCTTTAGCATCACTGTTTGGACTTGTTAGGGAGATGAATATACTAAGGGACAGGGCGGTAAAGGAAGGTGGAATATCCCAAAAAGCCCTAAAATCCTACAAAGAGGCAAAAGATGTTTTATACCAGATAGGAAGGGATATATTCGGGCTGTTTGACAGCCTACAACCTTGCAAACCGACGGAAAAAACAGAGGAAACAACAGAAAAATCCCAGAAAGAGCAGGTTGACAGCCAGCTTGTAGAGATGCTTTTAGAGGTTAGGAATATAGCCAGAAAGGAAAAACAGTATCATATAGCAGACCTTATAAGGGACAAACTATCCCAACAGGGAATTGTTATAGAAGACACCCCAGTTGGAACAAAATGGAAGAAAAAGTAAATGGGACAGGAAAAGTTAGCGGCAAAGATTTTTGACAGTGTAGTAAAACGCTACGATAACTTCCTTAGGTTTGCCACATTCGGTTTAATAGACAAATGGCAGGAAGCCCTTGTAAAAAACACCCCAGCCGGTAGCGTTGCCTTAGATGTTGGAACTGGAACAGGGGAAGTATTAAAAAAGGTCTCCCAGCAGTATCCAGACTGTAAACAGGTTGGGCTTGATGTGGCATTTAATATGCTAAAAAAGGCAAAGGAAAAAAACCCATCTTCACTACTTGTAAAAGGTTCTGCCTACAACCTACCGTTTAAGGACAGTAGCATATCTTCCATTTATATGTCCCTTGTTTTCCGCCACCTTGAGCCAGAGGAAGGATTACAGGAATTCCGTAGGGTTTTGGAAAAGGGGGGACACATTGGGATACTTGATATATCAAAACCACATAAACTAATCTTTGATAGTATATACTTTTTCGCAAACAAACTGTTTAGACCATTTGGGACAAGGATTTTCTCAAATGAGGAATACGACTACTTTATGCATTCCATAGTAAACTCCAAAAGCCCTGAGGAGCTAAAAAAACTAATGGGAAGGTTTGGGTTTAAACAGACCTTTATAAAAAAGTTTCTCTTTGGAATGGTTGTAGTAGCAGTTTTTAAAAAAACCTAAAAGAGGAGGAAAGATGAAACAGTTTATAGTAGACGCCACAGATTACGACAAAAAGATAATAACCACAGCCCTTGAAACAGGGGCAGACTGTATCATAATCCCAGAGGAAAAACTCCCTGAAGCAAAAAAGTTAGGCAGAATAAAGTTTATAACAATGGACAAAGAGGGAAACCTATCAGACGATTTTGTGATAATCACAATAAACAACAAAGAGGACGAAGAAAGGGCGGCACAGCTTGCAAAAGCTGGAAAGAAGGTGATAGTAAAAACTACAGACTGGACAATAATCCCACTGGAAAACCTTATAGCCCAATCTGAGAATATATACGCAGTGGTAAAGGACGAAAAGGAGGCGGAAATAGCCCTTGGCATACTGGAAAAGGGTGTTAAAGGTGTAGTCCTAAACACCAAAGATATAAACGCAGTAAAAAGAACCGGCAATGTGGTAAAGGAAAACAGCGAAAAAGTCCAAATGGTAAAGGCTAAAGTAGTATCTGTAATCCCTGTGGGAATGGGGGACAGGGTAGCTGTAGACACAACATCACTACTGAAAAAAGGACAAGGTATGCTTGTTGGAAACTCATCTGCAGGTATGCTTTTAGTCCACGCAGAAACAGAGGAAAGCCCCTATGTGGCATCAAGACCATTTAGGGTTAACGCCGGGGCAGTCCATATGTATACCAGAGTGCCCGGAGGTAAAACTGTATACCTGTGTGAGCTTGAGGCTGGAAAGGAAGTAATGGTATACGATACAGAGGGCAACGGGCAGGTAGCTGTTGTAGGCAGGGCAAAGGTTGAAAGGAGACCTATGTTATTAGTTGAAGCGGAATACAACGGGAAAAAACTAAGTGCAGTCCTACAAAACGCAGAAACAATCAGACTGGTAAGGGGGGACGGTTCACTGGTATCAGTTGTAGACCTGAAGGAAGGGGACGAAATAATAGGGTATGTGGAAGAAGCAGGTAGACACTTTGGAATGAAGGTAGACGAAACAATTATAGAAAAATAACGGGGATAAACTATGAATACAGCATTCAAAGTTGGGCTTTTTGTAATATTCATATCACTGATTACAGGGTATCTGATAATAACATTCAGCGGAAAGGAGTTTGGGGTAGAGACCAAAGAGTATTACCTATACTTTGATGCTGTAGAAGGGCTTTCTGTTGGGGCAGATGTGCAGGTAAAAGGGGTAAAAGCTGGAAGGGTTGAAAATATAGGACTGGAAGGAAACAAGGTAAAAGTAGAAATAAGGGTAAGGTCTGATATACCAATATACAAAGACGCAAAGGCGTATGTTAGAACCCTCGGGCTAATGGGGGATAAATACATATATATAGACACAGGACACCCGGAAACAGGGCTACTTGAAAGTGGGGCGGTAATAAAGCAAACAAAGGTTTACGCATCTACAGAGGAGGCATTTGCATCTGCAACAGAGGTGGCAAAAAAGATAGAAAAACTGGTGGATAACCTTAACAAAGCCGTTGAGGAAGGCGGTTTAACAGATATGATAGCCAACATTAGGGAGTTGGCATACAACGCAAACCAGCTGGTTGTAGAAAACAGGGCAGGTATAAAAAAGGCAATAGACAACATAGTAATAATAACAGAGGAGCTTAGGAGAACACTACCACCACTTGTGGCAAGGATAGACAGGGTAGCCCAGAACCTTGAAGCTATCACAGGGGAAAACAGACAGGATATAAGGGAGCTTATAAAAAATCTAAAGGAAACATCTGTAGCCCTCAGGGATAAAACACCCCAGCTTTTAGATGAGATTAGGGAAGCGGCGGAAGCGGTAAAAGGCACAATAGGGGAAAACAGACAGGATATAAAAGTGGCTATCCAAAAAATAAGGGAAGCCTCTGTAAAGTTAGACAAAATACTAACACAGGTGGCACAGGGTAAAGGGACACTTGGGAAGCTGGTTTTTGACGACGGGCTATACAACACAGTGGACAAAGGTATAAAGGATTTCTCCAAACCATTCTCAGTTATAAACAAAACAAAGTTAGACATACTAATGTATGCAGAAAAACACACGGGGAACGAGGACGAAAAGGCGGGTATAGCCGGTAAACTCTCCCCCGGGGAAAACAGCTACATATATGTAGGTTTACTTACAAACAGCAACGGCACAGTATCCAAAGAAGAGGAGATAATCTCAGACGGCACAGTAAAAACCACAGTAAAAAGGGATTACGGAATACTGTTTGATGTTCAATACGCCCACAAGATACTAAATATATGGGACAAATCCCTATGGGTTAGGGGAGGGCTAAAGGATAGTTCTGGAGATGTGGGGGTAGACCTTAACCTTTCCAGAAACCTAGTGTTAAAGGCAGACCTTTACAACTTTGATAGGAAATACTCATACAAAAACAAAGAAGCTGACAAGCCCCAGCTTGATGTAGGTTTTACATACAGATTTAACACAAACCCACTGTTTATTAAATTTGGTGGGTCAGACCTGTTAAACAGTGATATAATGGGGGTCTATATAGGGGCAGGATTTATGTTCAGGGACGATGATATAAAGTATCTGTTAGGTGGTATGCCTAAGCCTTAACAAACCTTTTGGGGAAAAGAATGGACAAAGACAAAGAGGCTTTTTTAAAAAATATACCCTTATTGGAAGGTATACCTGAAGAGGACATACAGAACATATCTAAGTATTTCCATTTAAAAGAGTATAAAAAGAACGACTATATATTCTTTGAAGGGGACGAAGAACCGGGAATATACATAGTGGTAGAGGGTATAGTAAAGCTGATAAAGGAAACAGCAGACGGAAAAACTGTAATACTTAGACTGGTTACCCCCAAGGAGGTTTTCGGTTGGCTTGTGGTAGGGGATACAAAACCTACAAGCACATACACAGCACAGGCATTAATGGACACAAAGGTTTTACATATATCAAATCAGGATTTTATAAAGCTGTTAAAACAGTATCCTGCACTGGCAATAAAGATAACCTGTGATGCGTCAAAGATGCTACTTGAGGCTTACGACAGACTGAAAAGCCTCGCCGCAGAAAAGGTAGAAGGTAGAATAGCAAGTTTACTACTTGAGCTGTCCAGAAAGATAGGCGTTGAACAGGGGGACAAAGTGGTAATAAAAGCCCCTATCACCAGACAGGATTTAGCAGAGATGACAGGAACAACAGTAGAAACAGCAATCCGTATAATGAGCAGATGGAAAAAGGAAGGTATCGTAAACACCGAACGGGGCAAAATAGAAATAATAGACATAGACTATTTAGAAGATTTAGTTTCTTAAACTACTACCCTATATAAATTAGAAAGTTCTATACTTCATAGCTGAATATCTCTAGGCTGCAAGTAGCCCTAAATCTTGCCAACAGAGCCAGCATTAGGATTTTTTCCTAGGAGTTTCCCTTCTCCCAACTTACCTTTATCTTTCCTTTTAAACTGAAAACATATATACACATAAAACCAGGAGTTTAATTGTTGGTAGTTCTCCCCTATCCTACCACAAACTTTTTGGTTAACTACCATGACCCCTGTGAACCACTCTCCAATTTATTGGAGAGCTTCCTGCTTCACAGCTAGATGTCTCGTAGACTGCCCATTGATAGGCACTGCTCCCTTTCGGTCGCTAATTTGCTCTCGCAAAAGTCCGCCGACAGAGCCAGCTCCACAGGCTTTACTTGTTCCCTTTCGGTCACCAATTTGCTTTCGCAAAAGTCCCGCAGTCCCTGCGGTAGGG
>JAADEV010000063.1 GCA_013153295.1 Aquificota bacterium
TTTTATCGCTTTAGAATGTATCTGGGATATTCTGGACTCTGTAAGACCTAATACTTCTCCTATTTTTTTCATAGGTACCTCATCATAATAGTAAAGATTAATAACATTTTTTTCCCTATCATCAAGTTTATCTATAAGCCTTTTTATAATTCTTTCAAGATTTTCTTTTTCTGCCCACTTCTCAGGATCATTATCATTAGATGGTATTACCTGCCATAGTTTAGTCTCACCTTCTTCATCGTCTTTACCGATTGTTGCATCTAAGGAAATCAAAATTCCGTTATTTACCTTTTCCTCTACTTTTTTATATTCCTCTTCGCTCATATTAAGGCATCTTGCTACTTCTTCTGTTGTAGGTTCCCTTTTCAGTTGTTGCTCAAGTTTTTTTATAGCTTCATCTATTTCCCTTGCAAGCTGTCTATCTCTTCTGGGCTTCCAATCCAACCTCCTTAAACTATCGATTATTTCCCCTGCTATCCGATACTCCGCGTAGGTTAGAAATTTAACATTCTTGTTTTTGTCATACTTTTTATAAGCTTTTAATAAACCTATGTATCCCTCCTGTATTAGGTCTTCTCCTGAAACAGATGGTGGCATATCCTCCCTTGCTATTCTCCTTGCTATTCTTCTAACTACGCCTTCCAGCTCTTTTACAATCTTTTCTTTTTCTTTTTTAATTTTTTCCTTATTCATTTTTTACACCTCCTCTATATTGTTTTTAAAAGCCTTTATTAGTCTTGTGAAAAAGTTTTCCTTACTCTCTCCCTTCTTTTGGGACAGGGATTTGGCAATTGTTTCCACATCTTTGCTAAACCTTGATTTTGGTTTCTGGTGGGATATTAGGTATCCCTCCTTCATTGCCTTTAACAGTTCCCTGTCCTCCCTGATATACCCGTAGTAATCAACGGTCTTACCTACAAACTTCTCAAGTATGGTGTTTAGGGCGTTGTGTATCTTTTTTGCCTCAGCTTCACGGGAAACCCTGTTTACAATTAGACCTATATCAAGGTCTTTTTTGGCTATAAGTAGCTGTTTTGAAACTGCGTAAGCGTCCACTATTGCAGATTTTTCCGGGGTTGTAAGGACTATGGTTTTGTCCGCCGCCAAACAGAAGTTAACCACTGTGTTTGACAGTCCAGCCGCCGTATCTATAAGGAGTATGTCATACCTGTCCTGTATCGTTGACAGCCCTTCAAATACCTTTATCTGGTCTTCCTGTGGCAGGTTAGCCAGTTCCCCTTCCCCAGATGTGGCAGGTATAAACTGGATACCGTATGGGGTATCACAGATAATATCCTCTATATCCCTTTCTCCGTATATCAGGTGGGATATGTTGTATTTAGGCTTTACATTTAACATCACATCAACATTTGCAAGGGCAAAATCTGCGTCTAATATCAGGACTTTGTAGCCTAACTTTTTAAGGTGGTAGGCTAAATTAACTGTAAATACCGTTTTCCCTACACCACCTTTACCTGATGTTATTGCAAAGGCTTTAAAATCAAACGGTCTAAACCTCCCAACCATCTCCCTTAGTATGTATGCTTGGTCTTTCATTTCTCTCCCACCTCTACTATCCTGTTTATTACCTTTTGGGCTGGGATTATGTCCTTTGGCACATTCGCCCCGTTCGTTATGTAGCTAATTTTGTAGGGATAGTTGGCTACCACAAAGTAAAGTGGAATTTCATTTTCCATTAAATCAAAGTGGGTTAGTATCAGATGATTTATATTAAACTTGCTAAAGTAATCTATCTCTTTATCTGTTAATGTTTCCCTTTTTGCCAGTGATACTGCTAAGATGTTTTCCACCTCTAAGCCGTTTGATACAACCTCCAGCAAGGTTTCAACCTCTGTAAGTTCCTGTAGGTTCCCCGGGGTGTCAAAAAGGATATGGTCAAACTCTGTGAATGTTTTTTGGTATTCAAGTAGGTCTTTTTCCCCTGTTATCATAAAGAATGGGACTTGCATTATCTCTGCAAACTTGTTTAATGTTTGTGAACCTTCTATTTTGAAGTAATCAAATGTGGCAAGGGCTACACTCCTTCCCTTGGTAAATTTTAGTATTGAGGCTACTTTAACCAGTGTTGTTGTTTTACCTGACCCTACACCGCCGAATATATTTATAAACCTTTTGGTAAATGGATTTTCCTCTACCTGTGGTTGTAATTTCCCTTGCTGAATTTTCTTAAGTATATGGGTGTAAACCCTGTTTATTTCTTCCTGTATCTTTAGGGCTATAGGGTGGTCTGTTTTTATATCTGCTATCTGTTCAGCTTTTACCCCTTTTACAGGTATGTCTGTGTCCTCTGTGGAAGCACATAGTATCTCAAACTTCCCGCCAATATCTTTTATAGACAGGATTATCCCCTTACCACCAAAGTCCTGTTGCATTTTTACCCAAACTTCTTGTAAGCCTTCAACTATGTATCTTTTTAACTTCATTGTTAATAACCTCTCTGTTTTTTTAATAAGCAAAGGGTATGCCAATTAAGGGAATGTTGAAACTAAAGGGTGAAACAGGACTGTTTAGTAGAAGGTGCAACAGATATGTTGCGTTATTTGGTGTAGATAACTACCACAGCTACAGAGTAATTTTTTTCGTGGGATAAGGAAATAGTATATTTTATGCGGTTTAGAAACCCTTTTATCCTCTCATTTTTAGGGTGCAACACAACTGTTGCAGGTTTACCCCTTTCCCCTAACACTTCTATACTAAGATATGGCAGTATCTCCCCACTGTATTGGAAGAACGCTTTTACAAAGGCTTCTTTAACTGCAAACCTTGATGATAGGCAGGGTATATAATCTGTTTTTGACAGGCAGTATTGTGTTTCTTTGCTGGTATACAGTTTATTCAAAAATCTATCTTTATACTTTTCTAAAACCCTTTGGACACGGCTGTTTTCCACAATATCAATCCCTGTGTAAATATCCATCTATTAACTCCTGATACAGCTGTTCCACAGTTTTTCCATCTGCTTTCAAGTGTATATCTGCCTCTTTGTAGACCTCCCTTCTGGTGTTATACAGCTTTTTTATATCCTCAACAGGTTTGTTTATTAAAGGTCTATCTTTGTCCCCTTGTATCCTCTTTAGTATCTCTTCAAGGGAGACATCAAGCCAAACAACTATACCGCTGTCCTTCATAATTTTCAGATTTTCTTTATCTGCCCCAAGACCTCCACCTGTGGAAACAATCAGGTTAGTCTGCCCCGCCAGTTTTTTTAACACCTCTTTCTCTTTCTGTCTAAAGTATTCTTCCCCTTTTTGTTCAAATATCTCAGGGATAGTAAGTCCTTCTGACAGCTGGATAATCTGGTCTGTGTCTAAGAACGGTCTGTTTAGTTTTTTTGACAGATACCTACCAAGTGTAGATTTACCACTTCCCATAAACCCTATTAGGTAGATATTGCCCATAATAAATTCTCCTTCGATAGATCCAAGAAATTGAATAACTTGCTTCCTTTGTAAACTTGCCAACCCCTGAGAAATTTTCTACTTAACAACAGAATGTTCCATAGACTACAGGTTATCTTATATTTAAGTTTTAAGATACTCTTTCACCATATCTAAAAACTCCTCTTCTGAGAGGATTTTTACACCTAACTGTTGGGCTTTTTTTAGCTTTGAACCGGGTTTTTCCCCTACTACTAAGTAGTCTGTCTTTTTGCTTACTGAACCTGTTGCCTTTCCCCCTAAACTTTCCACTATTTCCTGTGCCTTTTCCCTTGAACAGCAGGAGAGTGTCCCTGTAAATACAAATGTTTTACCTTTAAGTATATCTAACTGGCTTTCCTCTTTTTTGTCTTTACAGGTTTTAACCCCTAACTCCTTAAGCTCGTAAATCATTTTTACATTTTGCTGGTTGTGGAAGAAGTCGTAAATACTTGTTGCCACTATCTCCCCAATATCAGGTAGTTTCATAAGCTCTTCTACTGTCCAGTCTTTTAGCTCTTCCACACAGTTTATATGCTCTGCAAGGGTTTTTGCCGTTATTTTTCCCACATACCTTATACCAAGTCCGGTTATTAGCCTGTGGATAGGTCTGTTTTTTGATGCCTCTATTGATTTTTTCAGGTTTTCAACAGATTTCTCACCAAAGCCCTCAAGCTGTTTTATCTTGTCGTAAGGTAGCCTGTATATATCCGGTATACTCTTCAGGAAACCAAGCTGGTAAAACCTTTTTACTATTGCCCTTCCTAAGCCCCTTATATCCATAGCATCTTTAGACGCAAAGTATATAATACGCTCTATTACCTGTGCAGGGCAGTTTGCGTTTACACACCTCCATACAGCCTCACCGGGTAGCTTTACAACCGGTGTTCCACAGGAAGGACAGTTTTTAGGGAATACTATAGGCTTTTCTTCACCTGTTCTTGCCTCTTTTATAACCTTGACTATGTAAGGGATAACATCTCCAGCCCTCTCAACAAGGACTGTATCACCTATCCTTATATCCTTTTCTTTTATAAAGTCTTCGTTTATAAGTGATACTGAGGAAACTATAACCCCCCCTATCTCAACAGGTTCTAACTTTGCCACAGGTGTTATAGCCCCTGTTCTCCCAACTTGGAAAACCACATCTAATATTTTTGTTGTTGCCTGTCTCGGTTTAAACTTGTAAGCTATAGCCCACCTTGGGTGGTGTGAGGTCATTCCCAGTTTTGGATATAGGGATATATCGTTTACCTTTACAACCATTCCGTCAAGCTCGTATGGGTAGTTATCCCTTTCTTTTTCCCATAGGTTGCAGTAGTCTATAACCTCCTGTATGCCTTTGCATACCTTCAGCTCTTTGTAAGGTGCTTTAAAGCCCAGTTTGTATAACAGCTCTATGGCTTCGCTGTGTTTTTTTATCTTTGTGCCAAGTAGGTTGTTCCCGTCTTTGTCCACTGCGTAGGTTATCTGGTATACAAAGGCTTCCAATCCCCTTTTAGCAACTTCTTTTGGGTCTTGTAGTCTAAGTGAACCTGCCGCCGCATTCCTTGGGTTTGCAAACGGTGGTAAACCTTCCTCAAGCCTTTCTTGATTTATCTTTTTAAATAAATCTTTCCTTATAAGGACTTCTCCCCTTATCTCTATTGTTTTTATACCGTATTTAGGGAAGTCTGCGTATAGGGGGATACTTTTTATTGTTTTAAGGTTCTGGGTAATATCCTCCCCAACTGTGCCGTCCCCTCTGGTAGCCCCTCTAATAAAAACCCCATCTTCATAGACTAAGGCTATACCTGCCCCGTCAAACTTTGGCTCCACACTGTATTCTACCTGCTCTAAACCTGTCAGCTCCCTTACCCTACGGTCAAAATCAAGTAAATCCTCTTCGTTGTAAGAGTTTTCCAGAGATAACATAGGTGCTAAATGTTTAACAGGTGGAAACTCCTTTGTAAGCTCTGAGGCTACCCTTTGGGTAGGTGATGTAGGTGTTATAAGCTGGGGATATTTTTCTTCCAGCTCTACAAGTAAGCGGAATAGTTTGTCATACTCGTAATCTGATATTACAGGGCTTGCAAGGACATAGTATCTCCAGTCGTGATACCTTATAACCTCCCTAAGCTGTTCTACTATCTCCTTTGCCTGCTGTATATCCTTTATATCCTCTATTTTTACTTTAAGTAGCTTTTTTGTAAGCTGTATCAGTTCCTTTTCCTTTTCAGGTGTATACATAAATGCCCCTCCTTACTTTAGTAGTGTGCTTGTTCCTATTCTGTCAGCCCCAGCTTTGACCATCTGTAGGGCTGTTTGTGTATCCCTTATCCCCCCTGAGGCTTTTATTTTTATCTTCCCATCTCCCTTTTCTTTCCACAGCTTTATATCGTTTATATCCGCTCCCTTTGGGGCGTATCCTGTTGATGTTTTTATAAACTCTGCCCCGCTGTTTATAACTATATTTAATGCTGTTAGTTTTTCCTCCTCTGTAAGGTAGGCTGTTTCTACTATTACTTTATGGACAGCAGGTTGAGTATAAGACACTATTGTTTTAAGCTCATTTTCCACCAGTGTGTAATCCCCACTTTTAAAGGCTGAAATGTTCCAGACTATATCTATCTCATCTGCCCCATCTGTTATACAGGTTGAGGCTTCCACCAGCTTTGTTTTAACTGAGTTTGCCCCAAGGGGAAAGCCTACCACACTACAAACCTTTACATCTGTGCCTTTAAGCAGTGATTTTGCAAATTTCACAAAGAACGGATTAACACAAACGGCGTAAAATCCGTTTTCCACAGCCTCTTTACACAGTTTTTCTATATCCTGATATGTGGCAAAGGGCTTAAGGTTTGTGTAGTCTATTAGCTTGTTTAGTGAAAACAATTCCATACCACGCCTCCTGTTGTTCTCCCTCCCTCTGGGACAGCTCTTTTACAGGGGTAAGTCCTATCCCTTTACCCATCTGGATTATACTGTCCCTTTCTGTTTTCCTGTATATACCACTGATTATAAGATACTTTTTAAAGAGGGTGGCTATCTTTTTCAGATATTTGTCAAATATCTCCTTTTGCAGGTTTGCTAAAACCACATCAAACTGCCCATCTATCTGGGATATATCCTTTTCAAAACATTGGATTTGGGTTTGGTTAAGCTGGCTGTTTTTTTTACACTCTTTAACAGCCTCTTTGTGTATATCTATCCCTACTACTTTGTCTGCCCCTAACTTTTTGCTGGCTATGGCTAATATACCTGAACCTGTCCCTAAATCAAGGACTGTATCCCCTTTTTGGACAAACTGGGGAAGTAGTTTTAGGATTAGCTGGGTTGAGGGGTGTAGCCCTGTGCCAAACGCCATTCCTATTTTAAGTTTTATCGGTATTAACCCTGTTTCCTGTGGTGTTTTCTCCCATTCTGGGATTATGATAAACAGACCTGCCTTTATAGGCTTAAAGTTCTCCTTCCATTTTTCAGCCCAGTTTTCCTCTTTTATATCCTCCAGTGAGGTTATCTGACCTGCTGACAGGTTTTGGAAGGTTTCGTTTAGTTTTTGTTTAAGTTGTGGTAGATGGCTGTCTTCTGTGTAAAGGGCAAAGGATACTGTATCTCCTTCCCTTTTTATAACCTCTATGCCGTAGCCTTCTAAGTAAACTGGTATTAGCTCAAACAGGTTGGCTGGTATCTGGCAGGTTATTTTTTTCATCACTCTATAATAAATATAAGGTTTCCGTATGTGTCATACTCTATCTTTATAGGGTGTATACGGTTGTTTATCTCCCTTTCTGTGATTATGTAGTTGTGTATATCTACCTTCCCGTTGCTTTTTACTTTTATTTTTCTAATATGTTTAGCCTCTTGTGTAGGCAGTGTGTATACTATCTTTAGGTGCGTCCCATCTGTGTGGGGTATCTGTTCTATAGCCTCTATCTCAGGTAGGGGGGCTGTTTCTATATTTTCTATCCAGTCTTCGTATAAATCCTGTTGTTCAACTACTATTTTTACCCCTTGGTCAATATCCCTACCGTCAAGTCCAGATAGCTCTTTGTCTAATATCTCTTTTATTATGGAAAAGGTCTGTAGAAAGTTTTTTTCAACCTCTTTCCGTAGCCCTTCTTCCAATATAACTACTCCTCTTGCTGGTCTTTCCTGTATCTATTATACATATACTCTTCCACTTTTGTTATCTCTACCTTTGGTATTCTCATAAGGGCGTTTTGCTGTTCCTCTGAACTTTCTTCGTATCTTCTCCTTATCTCTTCCTGTATAAACTCAAGGAGATACTCTATCTGTTTTTGCATCTGCATCATTTGTTCACGCATACGGAGTATTGCGTCAACCCCTGCAAGGTTAACCCCTAACTCCCTTGTAAGGAAAAGTATGAACTCTAACTTCTCTATATCCTCCTGTGAGTATAGCCTTGTTCTTCCTTCTGTCCTTGAGGGTGTTAACAGCCCTTCCCTTTCGTAAAGTCTAAGTGTCTGTGGGTGTATATTAAACATTCTGGATACTGCACCTATCATATAAAGGGGTTCTTTTTTGTTGTTTTTGTTGTCCTTCTTCATCTTTCCTTACCTCTTTTTAAGGTTTTTCAAACCTTTTTTCAGGCTTTGGTAGTTCTTTTCCTAAATCCTCTACCAATTTTTTCGCCTTTTTTGATAAATCCTTTTTGGCAGGTATGTCCACATCAACCACTATAACAAGGTCTCCGTATCCGCTGGATTTTAGCTTTGGCATACCTTTGCCGTGTATTCTAATATGCTGTCCTGTTTTTACCCCCTCTGGTATGGATACCTTTTCCTTTTTACCGTCTATTGTTGGTATCTCTATCTCTGTTCCTGTTATTGCCTCTGCTACATTTAGTTTTACCTTAAGGTAAAGGTTATCCCCCTTCCTTGTGTATAACCAGTGTGGTTGGACATTAACTATTATCCACAAATCCCCTGCAGAACCGCCGAACCTACCGCTGTGTCCCTTACCGGGAACCCTAAGTTTTGTCCCTTTGTCAACCCCCGGCGGTATCCTTACTTTTACTGTCTCTGTTTTCATAACCAGACCACGACCATTACACTTGTCGCAAGGCTCCTGTATGTATCCACTACCTTGACACCTTGGACAGGTTTGGGTGATATGCATAAAACCTGAGGCGTATGTTATCTGTCCAGCTCCCCCACACTCAGGGCAGACCTTCGGCTGGCTGTTAGGTTTATGTCCTGTTCCAGCACATTTATCACATACTACATACCTTGGCACTTCTATAGATAGGGTTGTCCCTTTGTAAGCGTCCTCAAGGGATATTGTGATAGTCTGGTATATATCCTCACCTTTCTCACTTCTGTAAGCCCTTTCCCTCCTTTGGTGGCTTCTCCTTCTACCACCTGTGAAAAAGCCCTCAAATAAATCCCCAAGTATATCATCAAGGTCTATATCAAAACCGCCAAATCCTCCACTAAATCCCCCAAAATCCTGCTGTCCCCCTGCCCCTGTAAACGCAGAGTGTCCATACTGGTCGTATAACTTTCTTTTTTCAGGGTCAGAAAGGACTTGGTAAGCCTCACTTATCTCTTTAAATTTCTCCTCTGCTGTTTTGTCGTTTGGATTAAGGTCTGGGTGGTATTTCCTTGCCAGTCTTCTGTAGGCTTTTTTTATCTCTTCCTGTGAAGCGTTTTTACTTACCCCAAGTATTTCGTAGTAATCCCTTTTTCCTGCCACGGAACATTCCCCTAAATTTTTTTATTTTAGTTTAAATATATAACTTTAGTGGGTTATTGTCAAATTTGCCTTGGATAACGATAGCAAATAGTTTTCTGATATTATTATTTTTGTATCCTTTTGTGGGGAGTTTTAGTTATGGAAGTTTTGAATTTCTTTATAAAAAAGGAAGGGGAAAACAGATACAAACTAACATTTAACAACAAAAGCTACGAAAGGCAGTTTACATCGTTTTTTAAGAAAAATCTGGAAATTATTGAAAGTCTTGAAAAGCTGGGGAGAAGGCTTACACAGGAAGAAGAGCATAAATACAGCAACACCTTAAGTTTGATTGGGGATGAGATAGGACTGTTTCTGTTCCCTGAAGGGATTAAGGAGCAGGTGAAAAAGATTTTTGACAATGCAGTGGCAAACGACAAAAAAATCACCATAAAAATAAGCTCAGACGACCCGTCCGTCCACGACATACCCTTTGAGCTTGTAAGGTTTGGCGGGGAATATCTGGTAAAAAAACCAAACTTCTATCTGGTCAGGGATGTTCCTTCCATCTCACACCTGAAAAGGGAGATAAAAGGTCTAAAGGAAAAACTTAAAATACTCGTTATCCTGTCCCTGCCTTTAGAGGAGTATGAAAGCTCTCCTTTAGATTTACTGGAAGAGGTGGACAACATTTACAAGGTTTTAGAGCCTGAAATAGAAAAAGGCACTGTAGAGGTTTACATTGAGGACAGAGCAAACACCAACACTATAAGGAAGATTTTGGAAAACGAAAGTTTTGACATCGTCCACTTTACAGGACACGGAACGGAAGGTGGCTACTTGCTGTTTGAGGACGAACACGACTTTAAAAAAGGAAAGCTGGTATCTATAGTTGAATTCCGAAATATGTTTAAAATCAAACAGCCAGACCTGTTTTTCTTAGACGCCTGCCTTACAGCCAAAAGCGGATACGGTAAGCCTTCTTTAGCATTTGAGCTTTATGAAGACTTTGAAAACAGCCACATAGTAGCAAACATAACGACGGTAGCTGACAGGGAGGCAACGCAGGGAGCAAGGTTTTTCTACAAAAACCTGATAGAAAAAAAATCCTTAGCTGAGGTTTTGTCAGACAACAGAATTAGCCTGAAAAACGACTGGTGGAAGGGGGTCATTTTCACGCCGAAGCCAGAGCAGGTTTTATTTAATGTGTCTGAAAAAACAGAACTAAAAAAGGAAAAAAAGATACGGAAAATTGAAGACGCACAACAGCTGATAAAGGAGTATGTTTACAGGTTTGAGATAATCAGAAACGCATCACAAAAAATAGAAGAGAGCAACACCCGTTATCTGGCGTTTTACGGCATCGGCGGAATGGGAAAAACCTACCTGATGAAATACTTTTCGTGGTTTTATCAAGGCAGGTTTGACAACATTATCTACTTTGACCTGAAGGAGGAGAATATAAAAACCTTGTCAGATTTAATCCGCAAAATTATCCGTGAGATGGCTAAGGTCAAGTTAATCTCAGCGGAAGAGTATAAAAACTTGGTAGAGACGATAAAAACCACAGATGAAGAGTTTATTATAGATATAGTTTTACCGGAGATTTTTGAAAAGTTAAAAGGTAAAACACTGCTTATTTTAGACAATCTGGAAGAGATTGGACAGGACAGGGAAGGACTTCTCAAGGACGGCTGGAGGGAGTTTGTAGAAGAGTGGAACGGTAAGCCTGAAAACTTCCTTTTTCTGGCTACAAGGGTAAAAATATTTAAAACCCAGCGGGAAGAGTTTGAGAATTACATCGTAATAGATGAGTTTAATCGGTTTGATGTGGCAAGGTTTATAAGAAAACTGGCAAACAGCGAGGAAGAGCTTAACGGGTTTATAGATTATTTAAACAGCCATTCAGCGGAAATAAACGAGTTTATCGGCTACCACCCACTTGCATTAAAACTGCTCATCCTGAACAAACCTGCCGATGTTTTAGAAGTGCTTAACTTCAGGGAAATAAAATCATTATTTGAGTTTTACAGACAGTATTTACAGGAGTTTAAGGAAAACTTTAAGATTTTACTGCTTTTACACAACAGATTTTCAATGGAGCTTGTTTCAAAGCTGGGAATAGACATAAACCTAATACACCTGCTAAAAAACAGGCTGTTTGTATTAAAAGAAGACGGAAAGTATCTAAACATTTCAAAGATATTTAGAAGCTACTTTAGAAACGACAGGGAGTTTAAGCTAACTGAGGAAGAGGGATACAAGCTGTGGAAAAAGCTAAAACCACTGCTGGACAACCCTGACTTTTTAAGCTCAAACCCTGAAGCTGTTTTACTCCTG
>JAADEV010000132.1 GCA_013153295.1 Aquificota bacterium
CATTAACACTTATAAATCCCTCCCCTGGAATACCTGTTTTTTTGTTTACTATAATGATTATAAGAGGAGGTAAATCATTTTCTTCGCAAAAATACATTATATATCCCAATATCCTACTTAAGGCACTTGCACCCCTATATCCCATTACACTAGCAAGTTTAGAATATGTGACTAATTGTTTATTAGATGCTTTGCCTATTAGATAAATCCATGCTTGTAAGGCTCTAACAGCTGATTTATTACCTTCTCCATATTCGTCAGCCAAATCCTCAAATATTTTAACCATTTTTATACCTCTTTCATCTTTAGTGGATAACCAAGTTCTTCCCTGTGTTTTACAAATGATTTTGCACATTCCTTTGCAAGGTTCCTAACCCTTGCTATAAACCTTGCCCTTTCATTTACAGATAAGGCTCCCCTTGCGTCAAGTAGGTTAAATGTGTGGGAACACTTTAGGGCATAATCGTATGCAGGTATTGGTAGGTTCATCTCCACCAGTCTAAAACCTTCCTTTTCATACATATCAAATGTTTTAAGTAGCATATCCACATCTGCCACTTCAAAGTTGTATATAGACCACTGTCTTTCTGCCTCTTTGTATATATCCCCGTATGTAAGCCCATCTGCCCAAACTATATCAAAAACACTGTCAACATCTTGTAGATACATTGCTATCCTTTCAAGTCCGTATGTTATCTCTACACTTACAGACGGTAGGTCTAAGCTACCTACCTGTTGGAAGTATGTAAACTGGGTTATCTCCATACCGTCAAGCCAAACTTCCCAACCAAGCCCCCACGCCCCAAGTGTTGGACTTTCCCAGTCGTCTTCAACAAAGCGGATATCGTGCATTGTAAGGTCTATACCAAGGGCTTCAAGGCTTTGTAGGTATAACTCCTGTGGGTTTTCTGGGGCTGGTTTAAGTATTACCTGAAACTGGTAGTAATGTTGAAGTCTGTTAGGGTTTTCCCCGTATCTACCGTCCTTTGGTCTCCTTGAAGGTTCAACATAGCAAACATTCCAATCCTCCGGTCCCAACGCCCTAAGGAATGTGGCAGGGTTCATTGTTCCTGCCCCAACTTCTATATCGTAAGGTTGCCAGAGGATACAGCCCTTTTCTGTCCAGAATTTTTCTAATGTATGGATTATCTGCTGGAAGGTTAAAAACCTTTTACCTTCAGCCATTAACTCCTCACAAAATTTACTAACTAAACTATTTTATAGAATTTTTCCCTTTTCGGAAACTGTGTTTTTATATTAAAATGTCCCCAAACTTAAGGATAAACTACCACAAAAATAGTTAAAGAGTTGGTTCTATTTCATTTTAATGTTCTTACGTTATAAAATCATAGTTAATTCATACCAACCTTTCTGTAGGAGAAAATTTAGTATGAGGAGAATGCACACTTATCTGGAAGAGGAAACTTATAAATACTTAAAAGCAGAGAGTAGAAGAACTGGCAAAAGTATGTCTAGAATAGTAAGAGAAAGATTAAAAACAGAGGTAAACCAATCTAAAGAAAACCTTATAAATGCTATAAATGAAGTAGCCGGTTTATGGCAATACAAAACTGAAAGTGTTGAAGAAACTATAAGGAATATAAGGAAAGGAAATAGAATTGGTAATATTTGATACAGATGTTCTTATTTGGATCTTAAGGGGAAACAAAGAAGTTATTGAAAAAGCTAAGCAAATTATAAAGGATACAAATGGCGGGGTGTATATAACTCCTGTTCAAATTGCAGAAATCTATGCTGGGGCAAGGAAGAAAGAGATACAAAGTATAGAAAAATTATTAAACAGTTTCAAACATTTAAACCTTATCCTGTTCTTCTACCAAGGAGATGGTGGAGGAAGTCCCTGTCTATTTTTGGTAGCCTTAGATTTTTTTGGGTTATGCAGTAAAAGTTTCTGGTAAACTTCAAATCCTTAATCCTAACTTCTTTTAGATGGACACCAAGGAGATTTTTTACAACTAACCTTGATACAAAGGATAGATAATCTGAGTTAGCTACCATTCTGGCAATAGCCTTACTACTACTAATCTCCACATCTGGTTTTAGCCTTACCCCCTTTGTTTCCAATTTTTTCTCTACTATATTCCTTGTTCCAGACCCCTGTTCCCTAAATATAAACCTGTATTTTGCCAGTTCCTCTGCCTCTATCTCATCTGGTATATACATATCCTTTGAGGCTATAAGTATTATCTCATCGTGGAAAAACTCAACCTTTTCATACTTGTTGGAAAACACCTCATCTTCTATCAAGCCTATGTAAAAAATCTTAGACTGTATACCCTCTTCTATCTCTTTAGAGTTTCCTACAAACAGATTTACCTTTATATCCTCTTTACCTTTTATAAAATCTGCCAGTATCTCAGGTAGAAGGAAATCCCCTATAGTTGTGCTTGCCCCTATACGGAGGCTTTTTTGTAGATTTTCCTTTAGATTTGAAAGACCTTCTTCCATAAGGTTGTAGTCCTCAAGTATCCTTGAGGCGTATCTGTAGAATATCTCCCCTTCCGGTGTAAGGAAAACTCCTTTTTTATCCCTTCTAAATAGGGTTATTCCTAAGTAGTTCTCTATCTTTTTTATCTGTAGCGTAATGGTAGGCTGTGATAAAAACAGCAGTTCAGCGGCTTTTGAGAAACTTTTTGTATCTGCTACAGTCTTAAATATCTTTAGCCTGTGGTAATCTAAAATCTCCATTTTTCACCCCTTCCTTCCCTGAAACTCCCTGTGGGCTTGTTCAACAACTTCCTTTATATCCTTTTCGGTAATTTCATCTTTACAGTTTTCACCCTTTTGAAGGTATGCCAAAAACTCTATATTCCCCTTTGTTCCCCAAGTATCTGAAAATGTTAATCCTTTTATACAATAACAGCTATCTGTAAGCCCCTGTAAAACCTTTTGTATCGCCTTTGTATGCAGTGTAGGGTCTTTTACAACCCCATCTTTTACTTCCCTTTTGGAAAGTTCAAACTGCGGCTTTATAAGGACTATTCCCTCTGCCCCATCTTTTATTAGACTACACAGGTTCGGAAGTATTTTTAAAATAGAGATAAAGGAAACATCAGATACGAAAAAATCTACCTTTTGTGGTATTTCTTTTTCAGTAAGGTATCTGGCATTGGTCTTTTCCATAGAAACCACTTTCGGGTTGTTTTTTAGCTTTTCGTGTAGCTGGTTTGTCCCAACATCAACAGCGTAAACAAGCCTTGCCCCGTGTTGAAGTAAACAGTCTGTAAAACCCCCTGTTGAAGCCCCTATATCAAGGCAAACTTTATCAGACACATCTACCCCAAATACCTTAAGTCCCCTTTCCAGCTTATAGCCACCTCTGGAAACATACTTTTCACCTTCTTTTACCTGTATATCTACCCCTGTGTCTACCTTCTGCCCTACTTTGTCTACTTTCTGACCATTTACAAAAACATTACCAGACATTATTATCCGCTGGGCTTTCTCCCTACTTTCTACCAATCCCCTTTCAACAAGTAGCTTGTCTATCCTCTCTTTCTTTGCCATATTAGTTCTGTTATTATTTCGTATTCACAATCATAATTATAATAATTATATTAGCTTTATTTCTTATTTAAGAGAAATTTTATGCTAATTCCACCCTTTAAAAAGGGTTTTTGCATCACACTAGCTTAAGCCAGAGATCCCTTTTATCGTTATTTTTTCATATAGTATCTAAAAGTTTCCAATAAATCGTTTATTGACAAATCTTTATAAAAATCATATAGTTATCATTGCAATGGGAAAAGAAAATGTAGTTTATGGTAGAACCTGTGTTTATAACTGCAACTACCATATAGTATTTGCAACTAAATATAGAAGAAAAGTCCTAACCCCAAAAATAGAAAAAAGACTAAAAGAACTTATACAAAATAGGGGTCGCTCACCTAACAAATCTACGATTTGAGCCTGCCGAAAGGCAGAGCACGAGCGGTAGGGCAGGAACTGTCCAAACTCAAGCCTGCGGAGCTGGCTCTGTCGGTGGACTTTTGCGAGAGCAAATTGGCGACCGAAAGGGAGCAGTGTCCAATAATGGGCAGTCTACGAGGCATCCAGCTGTGAAGCAGGAAACTTCTCAGAAGTTGGCGAGCTTGCAAAGCGAGCAAGTTCCTCAATTTATTGAGGAGTAGTTCACGGAAAATACCTACCAATATAATCACCTACAGAACCACCACTAAAATAAGGTAAAATATTTGAAAATATGGTAAGGAGGACTTAAATGGCTATAAAAGTGGCTATTAACGGATTTGGAAGGATTGGGAGAAACTTTTTCAGGGCTTGTGCAGATAACCCTGATATACAGATAGTTGGGATAAACGACCTTACAGATGCATACACACTGGCACACCTATTAAAGTATGACAGTGTCCACGGAAGATTTAACAAACCAGTGGAAGCAAAGGAAGACGCAATAGTTGTAGATGGTAAGGAGATAAAAATCACAGCTATAAAAGACCCTGCCCAGCTACCTTGGAAAGATTTAGAGGTTGATATTGTTATAGAGGCTACAGGTGTGTTTAGGGACAGGGAAGGGGCTGGAAAACATCTACAGGCAGGGGCTAAAAAGGTAATAATATCAGCCCCGGGAAAAAATCCAGACTTTACAGTTGTCCTTGGTGTAAATGAGGACAAATACGACCCTGCAAACCACCATATAGTATCAAACGCCTCCTGCACAACAAACTGTTTAGCCCCTGTGGCAAAAATACTTAACGATGAGTTTGGCATTGTAAAAGGGTATATGATTACAGTCCACGCATACACAAACGACCAGAGAATATTAGACCTACCACATAAAGACCTAAGAAGGGCAAGGGCGGCGGCTGTAAATATTATCCCTACAACAACAGGGGCGGCAAAGGCAGTTGGGGAGGTTTTACCTGAGTTAAAGGGTAAACTTGACGGAACAGCAAGGAGGGTGCCTGTTGCAGACGGTTCATTAATAGACCTTACAGTGGTTGTGGAAAGGGAGACAACAGAGGAAGAGGTAAACAGAAAGGTAAAAGAATACGCAGAGGGTCAGATGAAAGGTATACTTGAGTATACAGAAGACCCGATAGTCTCACAGGATATAGTAGGAAACCCCCACTCATCTATATTTGACGCCCTATCAACAAAGGTAATGGGCGGAAACCTGATACATATAGCATCTTGGTATGACAACGAGTGGGGATACTCTAACAGACTTAAAGATTTAGTCCTGTTTATGGCAGAAAAAGGGCTTTAATTCAAGGAGGTGGGATTTTTGGAGTTAGTAATAGAGAAAGGGGATTTACAAACCCTTTTAAAAAAGGCAATATCTGCAACGGAGAAAAAATCTGCCCTCCCTGTGCTTGCAAACTTTCTGATAGAAGCAGGGGAGGATAAGATAACAGTGCAAGGAACAGACCTTGAGGTGCATGTTTCCATCTCAGGGTTTGCAAAGGTAGAACAGGAAGGGAAGGTATGTGTAAACGCCAAAAAATTAACAGATATTTCCAGACTACTACCAAGTAGTGAAGTCCATATGAAGTTGGAGGGGAATACACTTAAAGTTAAATCAGGGAAAACAAAATACTCCCTTCCAGTATCCCCACCTGAAGAGTTTCCTATGATGTATCCTTTCCCTGAGGACAACGGATTTATAGTTTCAGGGGACAGTATACAGAAGGGCATACAAAAAACATCTTACGCAGTATCAAAGGACGAAAGTAAACCATCATTACAAGGTGTCCTGTTTAAATCTAACAACTCTAAGTTAGATTTTGTAGCAACAGATGGACACAGACTTGCCCTGTATACAGCGGATATAAACGGAAACGGGGAGATAGATATAATAATCCCACAGAAGGCGTTAGCAGAGCTGAAAAAACTACTTACAGGTTTTGAAGATGTGGAAGTTGCCGCATCAGACCAGTATGTTTTCTTTAGGACAAAAGAGTGGGTTCTTATGTCCAGACTACTTGAGGGAACATTCCCAGACTACACAAAGGTGATACCTGAGGAGTTTTCAATACAGATACAGGTTGACAAAAAAGAGTTTTCAGACGGTATAAAAAGGGTGTCTGCAATAATAGAAGGGGAGCCTAAACCTGTAAAACTTACACTAAAGGACAACACCCTACAGCTACAATCCCGTTCCACCGAACAAGGGGAAGCTACAGATGAGCTACAGGTAGAGTATGAAGGTGAAGAGTTTAATATCACCTTTAACGCCAGATACCTACTTGAGGCGATAGATGTAATAGACACAGAAAAGGCTACAGTAAGGTTTGTATCCCAAAAGGCACAAACATTAATACTACCTGAAGGGGATACAGACCCTTACAAAGCTATAGTAATGCCAATGGAAGTTTAAACAGGAGGTAAAAACTTGTCAGAGGAAAAGAAGAATATACAACAGGAGTATAGGGCAGAAGATATAGATGTGGTAGAAGGTCTGGAACACGTTAGAGCCAGACCGGCTATGTATATAGGGGATATCTCAGAAAGGGGACTGCACCACCTTGTATGGGAGCTGGTTGACAACGCAGTTGACGAAGCAATGGCAGGCTTTGCCAAAAACATATCTGTAATAATAAATGAAGATGGTTCAATAACAGTTGAAGACGACGGAAGGGGAATACCTGTAGATATACATCCTAAAACAGGAAAGCCTGCTGTAGAGATGGTTTTTACAGTCCTTGGGGCAGGTGGTAAATTCTCAAAAAAAGCCTACCAGTATTCAGGTGGTTTACACGGTGTTGGGGCATCTGTGGTTAATGCCCTATCAAAATGGCTTGTAGTTGAGGTATACAGGGACGGGAAGGTATACAGACAGGAGTATGAATACGGAAAACCAATAACACCCCTAAAGGTTGTAGGTGAAACTGTTAAAACAGGAACAAAAATCACATTTATGCCAGATGACACAATATTTGAAACAGTTAAGTTTAAATACGACACAATAGCAAAGAGATTAAGGGAGCTTGCCTTCCTTAACCCCGGTGTAAGATTTTTTGTAGCAGACAAAAGGAATGATATACAGGACGAGTTTTACTACAAAGAAGGGATAAAAGATTTTGTAAGGGTTTTAAATCAGGCTAAAGACCCACTTTTTGACGAAGTTATATATGTAAAAGATGAAAAGGACAGGGTGATAGTAGAGGTAGCCTTCCAGTATACAAAAAGCTACAACGAGGTAATAGAAAGTTTTGTAAACAATGTAAAAACAGTGGAAGGTGGAACCCATGTAGCAGGGTTCAGGGCGGCATTAACAAGGGCTATGAACAAAACCCTGTCCTCAATGAGACTACCTAAAGAGCTAAAAGGGGGAATAAAAGGGGAGGATTTAAGGGAAGGCTTAACAGCTGTCGTTTCAGTAAAAGTCCCAGAACCACAGTTTGAAGGGCAGACAAAAGCAAAATTAGGAAACCAAGAAGTAAAAAGGATAGTAGAAACTGTAGTAGGAGATTACCTACTTGATTACTTTGATAAACATAAAGATATAGCAGTAAAAATAGCAGAAAAGGCAATAGAAGCGGCGGTAGCAAGGGAAGCGGCAAAAAAAGCCAAAGAAATATCCAGAAGGAAATCCTTCTTAGAAGACACATCACTACCGGGTAAACTGGCAGACTGTTCAGAAACAGACCCAGAAAAGTGTGAGCTGTTTATAGTTGAAGGGGAAAGTGCAGGTGGAAGTGCAAAACAGGGAAGGGACAGAAGGACACAGGCAATACTACCACTTAAAGGTAAGATACTTAATGTGGAAAAGGCAAGGATAGACAAAATCCTATCCAACGAAGAGGTAAGGTCTATCATCAACGCCATAGGAACAGGGATAGGAATAGCAGGTGAGGAAGAAGGTGAAGGATTTGATATAAACAAACTTAGATACCATAAAATAATCCTGATGGCAGACGCAGATGTAGACGGTTCACACATTACAACACTACTGTTAACACTGTTTTACAGATTTTTCCCACAGATTATAGAAAACGGCTTTTTATACATAGCCCAACCACCACTTTACAAACTTAAAAAAGGCAGAAGTGAGATATATGTAAAGGACGATGAAGAGCTTGCCAAAATCATAATAGACTTTGCCGCAGATGAGATACAGTTTGAAGGAAAAGGGTTTACAAGATTACAGATAAAAGAGCTGTCTAAAAAGGCAAAAGAGTTTGCAGAGCTGAAAAACTCCCTACTAAAAAAGAACGACAAACAGGTAATAGATGCCGTCCTTGAGATGGAGCTAAACGATGACGACCTTGCAGATGAAAACAAGGTAAAACAGATAGAAGAAGCATTAAAAGAAAAGTTAGGGGACAGATACAACATATACCACCAGTTTGACCCTATGGAAGGGGAGTATACAATCTTTTGTGAAAGGAAGGAAAGGTTTGGCAAAGTTGTAAACAAAATAGACGCAAACCTGTTAACATCTTACGCATACAGAAGGCTAATAGAACTACAGAAAGAGATAAAGGAGCTTATAGGGGAGCTACCTGTAAAAGTCTCCTACAAAACAAGGGAAAGGCAGATAACAGATATAGACCAGCTTTACGATGTTATATGGGATGCAGGTATGTATGGGGTTGAGATACAGAGATACAAAGGTTTAGGGGAGATGAACCCGCAACAGCTGTGGGAAACCACAATGAACCCAAAAACCAGAAGGCTTATGCAAGTGATGTTAGAAGATGCGGCGCTGGCAGACGAAATATTCTCTATACTTATGGGGGACAAGGTAGAACCGAGGAAAGAGTTTATAATGAAGTATGCAAAGGAAGTGAAAAACTTAGATATATAACACTTAATTTGACAAAAAGTTTTTGATATGTAATAATTTTTGACTTGTTAGACAACAAAAATAGGAAGAGGAGGATAATGAAAACATATCGTATCCGTCCAGAGGAAGTGAAAAGAGAATGGTATGTAATTGACGCCACAGGAAAAAACCTTGGAAGATTAGCAACCCTTATAGCAAACACATTAAGGGGTAAACATAAACCTTACTTCCAGCCTGATGTAGATGTTGGGGATTTTGTTATCGTTATCAACGCAGATAAGATAACAGTAACAGGTAAAAAATTAACAGACAAAATCTACAAATACCACACACACAGACCCGGTGGACTTAGACAAAGGTCTCTAAAATGGATGTTGGAAAACAAACCTGAAGAGGTTATCAGACTGGCAGTTGAAAGAATGCTACCTAAAAACAAACTCCAAAAAAGGTTTATGAAAAGACTGAAGGTTTACACCGGTTCAGAGCATAAACATCAGGCACAAAACCCAAAAAACTTAGAAGAGCTAAATACTCTGTGGAAAAACTTTTAAGGTTAGGGAGGTAAAAAGCCTTGGCAGAGATAGTAAAAATAGACCCTAAAGTTGCAAAATACGGAACAGGTAGAAGAAAAGAGGCAGTAGCCAGAGTTTGGATATTCCCCGGAGAAGGTAAACTTTATGTAAAAAGTGCCTCCGGTAAAGAGTGGGACGGTAAAGAGTATTTTGAAAGGGATATACTAATAGAAAAAATAAACATACCATTTGTTATAACAGAGACACTTGGAAAATTTGATATTTATGCTACAGTAAAAGGTAGTGGAAAGCCTGCACAGGCAGAGGCTATAATGTATGGTCTGGCAAAGGCTTTACTCCAGTATAACCCTGAGTTTAGACCTAAACTAAAATCTGCAGGACTGTTAACAAGGGACGCAAGGGTCAAAGAAAGGAAGAAATACGCCCAAATGGGAGCAAGGGCGAAATACAGATGGTCTAAGCGTTAATATACGGGGGTATCACCCCCTTCCCTCCTATCATACCTTTCAGGTATCAAATTGGTGAAAGTTTGTATAGTTGGGTCTTCAGGATACACAGGTATAGAGCTAATAAGGGGACTGTTAAACCACCAAGAAGCCCAAATATCCCAGATAGTATCAAGGCAATACGAAGGTAAAACCTTATCTGAAGTATTCCCCCATTTAAAAAACTCCAGATACGCAGACCTACAGTTTTCACCTGAGGTAGATACAGAAAGCCACGACTACTACTTTTTATGTTTACCACACCAACCATCACTTGAGCTTGCTAAAAAGCTGATAGACAAAGGTAAAAAAGTTATAGACCTTTCCGCCGCATACAGGATAAAGGATACAAAAGTATACCCCAAATACTACAAATTTGAGCATAGCTATCCAGAGCTACTACAACAGGCAGTATACGGCTTACCTGAGGTTTTCAGGGAGGATATAAAAAAAGCAGACTTAGTGGCAAACCCCGGCTGTTATCCCACTGCAACAATCCTCGCTTTATACCCTGCTGTAAAGGAAGGTTTAGTAAAAGGTGGAAAGGCTGTGGTTAACGCCCTTTCTGGAATATCCGGAGCAGGTAGGTCTGTAAAACAACAGTTCCACTACCCAGAGGCTTTTGGAAATGCCTACCCATACTCCCCTACAGGACACAGGCACATCCCAGAGATGGAAGATGTTATAAAAAGGGCTTCAAACAGAGAGCTGAAGGTAAGGTTTACCCCCCATATTCTCCCTGTATCCAGAGGTATGATTTCAACAGTTGTATTTGACACAGACTATACAAAAAAAGATTTAATACAGCTTTACAAAGATTACTATAAAGATGAGTATTTTGTTAGGTTAACAGAAAACCCACCACAGATAAAAAATGTTGTAGGTTCAAACTTCTGTGATATATACATTGATTTTGACAGTAGAACAGGACAGGGTATCGTTATATCAGCTATAGACAACCTTGGAAAAGGGGCATCACTTCAAGCTATCCAAAACTTTAACCTAATGCTTGGTATACAGGAAGACAGTTATATTAAAGAGGTTAGCCTGTTAGGGATTTTGTTCCCATAAAAAAAGCCCCACTACAAAGGCTGTAGCAGGGCTGAAAAGTTTTTATATAAAAGAGCTAACTATCTGTAGTTATACATAGTTGAAACCAGTTGTAT
>JAADEV010000023.1 GCA_013153295.1 Aquificota bacterium
TTTCAGAGATTAGATATACTTTCCTCCCAAACCTTTACCATCTTTAAGCCTATATCTTTAAAATTTTTGTTTTCCTTAATATATGTTTTTTTTTATTTCTTCTAAGGTTTCTTCAACGGAATTTATACATATATCTATTAATTCTTTTGCTTCCCCTTCAGACAGTAAACAGGAGATAGGGGTAAGTAGGTATACCTTACATAAAATTGAAAAGGGGTATTTAGGGGAGGTTAGCTTTGTAAAGGTATGGAATGCACTTAGAATTCTCGGATACGATATTTGTTTAAAAACAAATAATCCCTTTGCAAATACTACTGTAGATGTAGAGGATTTACTGTGTGAAGATAGTTAGCCACTCCGTTGTTTTTGGAAAATCTTATAAAAAGAGTATACATTTAAGGCTATAACAATCCCCCAAGAAAAAGCCATAAACAAAGCACCTTGCCAGTTAAGTAGATGCCCGTCCATCTCTCCTCTCCCAAGCCTTTTTAATAAGTATCACACCGATAACAATAAGAAGTATTAAAAATAACCTTGCTATCCAAACGCCAATATCTGAGCTTGAAAGCCTCTCAGGTAGTTTTTGAACACCCCAAGACAGAAGTATAACTATTAACAGACCGGGGGCAACATACCTCATTATGTAGTAGAAGATTTTAGGTATCTGTATATCGTTATCCCTTGTTAATTCCTGCCACGCCTTTTTCGGGTCGTAAATCCAGAAGAATATCACAGCCTCAAACAGGGCAAACAGAACAAGCCCTAAAGTTCCAACCCAAAAATCAATCTCATCTAAAGCCCCTCTAATAAATATTGGAATATGGGCAGATAGGAAAAGGAAAACACCTATTGAAAGGACTGCCTTTTTCTTAGACCAACCAAGCTCATCTTCAAGAAAAGCTATAGCCGGCTGTGAAAGGGCAATGGACGATGTTATACCTGCAAAAAACAGAAGTAAAAACCATATAAAGCTGAAAAATTGACCATATGGAATGTTTGCAAATATAGCCGGTAAAGCCATAAAACCAAGGTCAAAAGCCCCTTGTTCAGCTATCATCTTTGTTGCAGGTATCCCAAAGAATATAACAGATGCAGTAATGGCTATAGAACCACCTAATATAATCTCAGCAAACTCATTTACAGATGCACCTGCCAGACCATTAAGGGCTATGTCGTCCTTTGGCTTAAGGTAAGATGCATAGGTTAGTATAGCCCCAAACCCGACACTTAAGGTGAAAAACACCTGACCTGCCGCCGCCAGCCATACCATAGGGTCTAAAAGGGCTGAAAAATCAGGGTTCCACAAGAAGCCAAGCCCATCTAAAAAGTTCCTACCATCAGGGGAAGAAAGGGTGAAAACCCTAACCATAAGGATTATAGCCATTACAAAAATAAGTGGCATTGCAAACTTGGCTACCTTCTCTATACCTGCACTTATACCCCTGTAAAGAATGTATATATTAACAGCAAGGGTAATAACAAAAAACAGGTAAGTTTCAGGGGAAGGGTGTAAAAAGATACCCTCTCCAGTTGCCCCTATCTTTTCTACAAAAAACTGTTGGAAAGGCTGTAGATAGTCTTTAACATTGTCAGTTAAGGGGGTTGATGGTAGTCCCCCTATTAAACCGAAAAAGCTGTATAGTAAAGTCCACGACTCTATGTAGGTGTAGTAAACAACCACAGCAAGGGGTATCATTATCCCAAGGAAGCCAATATACTTGGCTATAGGGGATTTCCAAAGGTAATCAAAAACAGCAACAGCTGTCCCGTGTCCCCTTGCACTGCCGTATCTCCCTAATGCCCACTCTATCCATAAAAGTGGTATTCCTAAAAGGAAAAGGGAAATCATATAAGGTATCATAAAGGCACCGCCGCCGTTCTCCGCCGCTTGAACAGGGAACCTTAAAAAGTTCCCAAGTCCTATAGCATTACCGGCAACTGCCAAAATAAGCCCAATCCTACTACCCCAAGTTTCCCTCTGTATCATCTCCCAACTCTCTACATATAGCTGGTATAATGTAAATTTTACTACTTTACACCTTGTTTTGACAAAGTATTAATATTCTAAAACTTATGTTAGCTGTATTAATTTTTGTGTTGGCTTTGTTTGGTTGGGGGTATTCTCAGGATACGCAGGTATATATTGCTGGTAAGTTTCCGGAGGAAAGGATAGACAGTATCCTTAAACAACTGAAAAGTATAAAAAACAGGGCTGAAAGGGTAAGTTATATATCCTCGTTATTTTTAGACCTTCCCTATAAAAGGGTAAAGTTAGACCTTGGGGACGGCTTTATGGTTGTAAAGTTAGATGGGGTTGACTGTATGACCTTTGTTGAGTATGTTGAGACCCTTTCTATATCAAATGATTTTTTTGATTTTATAAAAAAGCTACAAAGATTTAGATACTACAGTGGTGTAATAAGCCACAGAACAAGGAAACACTTTTTTACAGACTGGATAGGAAGCAACGGCTATAGAGATGTGGGAAAGGTGGTAGGGGGAAGTAAAGCAGTTTTAGTAAAGAAACATCTAAACTACAGTGAAAAAAAGGGCATAGTTATAAAAGATGTGCCTGTTAAAAACAGAACTTTTTACTATATACCATCTAATAGCTTTACCCCAGAGATTGTAAACAGGCTAAAAACAGGGGATATTGTGGGAGCTTACTCACCAAAGGACTGGTTAGATGTAAGCCATATTGGATACATAATAAAGAAAGGCGGAAATGTTTACTTTAGAAATGCCTCATCAAGGAAGGAATACAAAAAGGTTGTTGATATACCCCTCTGGGATTATCTAAAGAGGGTGGAAGGACTGGTTATCCTAAGGAAAGAAAATGCAAATTAAAACTATTTGCAAAAAAGGAAAAAATGTTGGATATTATTAGGAAAAAAAATGGAGAGCTAATGACCCAAAGGGTAAAAATACCTAAAAAATACCGTTTTACAAAACAGAGGAAAGCTATCTTAGATATACTTGAAAAATCCCAACTGCCAGTCCACGCAGAGGATATATACATATCCCTAAAGGAAAATGGTATGGATATAAGCCTTTCCACAGTTTACAGAAACCTTGATATGCTTGTAAAGGAAGGGCTTGTTATAAAATCCTATATGATGAACGAGGATAAAGCCAGATTTGCCCTTTCTGACAAAAAAAACTACCTAATATGTGAAAAGTGCGGAAAAATCGTGATTATAGATAACTGTCCATTTGACAAGTTTAAAGAGGAGCTTAAGGAAGTCCACCAGTTTGAGATAACAGGACACTCTGTAGAGGTTTACGGTATCTGTCCAGACTGTCAGAAAAAAGATGGAAGATAAAGATTTTATACAGGAAGCATACAAGGAAGCCCTAAAAAGCTACTCCTTAGGTGAGGTTCCAGTTGGGGCGGTGGTTGTTTTAGATGGGGAGATTATCGGCAGGGGGCATAACAGAAGGATTACCCAAAATAACCCCCTTCTACACGCAGAGATTGTAGCTATACAGGAAGCCTGCCAGAATATTGGCAACTGGAGACTTGATGGGGCTACAATCTATATAACAAATGAGCCTTGTTTAATGTGTGCAGGGGCTATACTACACTCAAGGATAAAAAAGGTTGTTTTTGCTTCACTTAACCAAAAGATGGGGGCTGTTGTAAGCAACTATAAGGTGTTTGACAACCAAAAATCCCCATACAAAGTAGAGTATGTATATCTCCCAGATGAAAGATGTGGCGGTATTCTTACAGATTTTTTTAAAGGAAAGAGGAAGGGGGATTAACCCCCTTTTGTTTATGTGGTTGAGCCTTCCTCGTCTAAGTATAACTCCCTGAATACCTCGTCTTTTATCTGTATGTTTTCACCTTTGAAGCCGGGCATAGCTTCTATTCTATACCACGCAGAACGATACCATATATCAGATGGAGGTCTGTCAACTGGGGCTATCTTCTGTGCCCTTGTTTCAGAGTGGTAATCCCAATTCATATAGGCGTTAAAATCTTGAATTATATCTGTTATAACCATTCCGTAATCGTTAATAAGGGCTTTTTGGAACTTTTGCCATCTGTTTAGGGAGCTGTCCCTAAGGGTAAGACCGAAATAACCAGCTGAGCCTTCACCTTTAAGTGAGGCGATACCCCTTGCGATAAACGCTTTAAATGCCTTTTCAGTTTCAGGTGGGTCTGTTATAAACACATCAAAAGCCCCAACCCATTCCTCTGGGAAAGGGTTTCTAAGGTCAAATCTTATAGCTTCTGCGTTGTCTATTCCCAACTCTTTAAATATTCTGTTATCAAAATCTATAGCCCTTTCGTCTATGTCAAGTATCAGAACCCTCCTTGGTAGTCCTGTTAAAGCTACAGCTAAACCTGTAAGGTCGTCCTCTGCCCCCATTACAAGTATATCCCTGTTTCTTAAATCCTCCCTACTGTCAAGGAAAAGAACCCTTGATACTGTAGTTTCAGGTGTGACAGAGCCTTGGTCATACTCCTGTATAGCCTTTGGTCTGTCTTTAGCCAGTTCAACAAACTTTCTATACCATTCCTTGTTTGCGTAGAACGGAATTCCCCTTCCTTCACAAGCCTGACAGGTGTAATCAACATAAGGGGGAATATTTAACTCCTTTACAAGTGCTTCACCTTTTTCTGTTAGGAGTATTTCATCATTTTCAATTTTGACTATACCTTCTTCAACCAGCCCCCTGATAATCTCAGAAGCCGCAGGAACAGGGAGGTCAGAGTAGTCTACTATCTTCCAAAAGTCGGAAACAACCTGAATAGCGGCTAAAACCCTTTCCACATTCCTTGGGATTAGTCTGATGTTTGTTTTTTCTGTAGATTGTTTGGCGATTTTTTCAAGTATTTCTGCCAACTGTATACCTCCTTTAAAATTATTTATTTAAGATTTGTTGGACAAACTTAGGTAGGGCAAAAAGACAGTTGTATATGCTATCACAAAAATATTTTGTTTTCAATTCCTTAACCCTGCCTACATTCTTTCCAGTGTCCCTTATATTCACATCGTTTGAGGCAACTGTAAAACTCCACATACCAGATGGGTATGTTGGTATATAAGCCAGATACACACCTACATTTTTAAACACCTTACTAATTTCCCTGTAGGCGTTTTTAAAGTATTCCTCCTGTAAGATAGGGCTTTCTGTCTGGGCAACCATAATACCCCCTTCCCGTAGGGAGTTTTTTACCTTTGTGTAAAACTCTGAGCTGAAAAGAACCTGTGAAGCCCCAACAGGGTCAGATGAGTCCATAATAATAACATCGTAGTAGTTTTGCCTTTCCTCTAAAAACTTACTACCGTCCTGTATAAATATCTTTACCTTTGGGTTGTCAAGCTGACTTGATATGGAAGGTAGATACTCCCTACTTACCTGTATAACCATCTCGTCTATCTCACACAGGTGAACCTCTTTTACAGATGGGTGTTGGAGTATCTCCCTAACTGTGCCTCCGTCCCCTCCACCTATAACCAGAACCCTTTCAGGGTTTTTGTGTAGAACCATAGGAGGGTGGGCGAGCATCTCGTGGTATATAAACTCGTCCCTTTCTGTGGTTTGGACTAAACCATCTAAAACAAGCATCTTCCCAAACTCTACAGTGTCCAGTATAACTATCTCCTGATAAGGGGATTTTACCCTTTTTGCCCAGTTTACCTTTACAGAGAAACCTACATTTTCAGTCCAGTGTTCTGTAAACCAAATCAATCCTCTACCCCCTTAAGGCTTAACTATTACACATCTGTATCCTTTAGGTATGTATTCCTTCCATACCCTATATATATCCTGCTGGCTAACTGCCTCTATAAGCTGTGGATACTTTTTATCCATCTCATAACCTACACCTAAAACCTCAAACTTTCCCAGATAGTATGACTGGCTTGCCCTTGTTTGGTGGGACAGTAGAAAGCTACCTATTATCTTTTCCTTGGCAGTTTGTATCTCCTCAGGGGATATACCCTTTTCCACACTACGGACTGTTTTTACAATACCTTCCAATGCTTTTTTTGTGTTGTCCGGTGAGGTTTCTATATAGGCAACATACCTGCCCATATTTTTGTTTGAAACAAGGAATGAACCTACTGCGTAAGCAAGTCCTTCCTCCTCCCTTAACCTTTGGAAAAGCCTTGATGTGAAACCGTCCCCTAATATGCCGTTTAACACCTTCATAGGGAAGTAATCCTCTGTGCCGAAAGGCGGTGCATCATAACCTACAAGTATTGTTGCCTGCGCCCCTTCCCTGTGGAATGTTTTACACAGCTTACCTTTTATAGATGTGTAATACTCAGGTATTTGATAGTGGTGTTTTGGAATATCTGAAAAAACCTGTTTTATATACTTTTCAGCCTCACTGTAAGGCATATCACCTACAATAGATACAACAAACCTACCTGACTGTAAAAGCTGTTTCCACCTTTTTTTAAGGTCTTTTACAAAAACCTTACTAACCCCCTCCTCTGTCCCAAGTGGGGAATACTGGTAAGGCGTATCCTTGTATATTAACTTACGGAGGTTGTCAAAGGCGTAGGATATACCCTCTTCCCTTTTAGCCCTTATCTTTGAGATAACTGTCCTTTTTTCTATCTCCAGCCTATCCTCAGGGAAAACAGGGTTAAACAGAATATCCCTTATAATCTCCATTCCCTTTGCAAAATCCTGTGTCCGTAAGGCAAACTTAAGTATTGAATACTCCTCATCTGTTGATGTGGAAATATAGCCACCGCTGTCCTCAAAATGGCTGTTTATCTCAAATGATGAGTAGTTTTTACTACCTTTAAGTAGCATTACCATTGTTAGGTTTGTTAAACCCTTTTTCTGTTTAGGGTCTTCTATGGAACCCCCCTTGATAAAGATACTACCTGCTATAATCCCCTCCCCTGATGTCTCTTTGTAAATTATTACAGCCCCGTTAGGTAAGATATGTTTTACCACCTTACTGCCCCCGAAAGAAAAAGATACCCAAAAAAGCAAAAAAATAATAGTAAGCCTGTAGCCCATAATAAACCCTTATTTTTTGTTATATTATTTATTTTAAACCAAACAACAGCTGAGAGGTGGTAAAAAGTGCTTGAGCTTTTAACAGAAAAATTTAGTTCTGTTGTTGAAAAACTAAAAAGGGCAAAAAGATTAGATGAAAAGACAGTTGAAGAAGCCCTTAAAGATATAAGAAGGGCTTTGTTAGAGGCTGATGTCCATATAGATGTTGTAAAACAGTTTATAAACGACCTAAAGGAAAAGTTAGTAGGACAGGAGGTTATAAAGGGGCTTGACGCAGGTGAAACAGTAATAAAGCTGATATACGATGAGCTACTGAACATACTCGGTGAAGAGACCACCCTTAACAAAAGTGAAAAGCCACCTACCATAATAATGCTTGTAGGTCTACAGGGAACAGGTAAAACCACCACTGCCGGTAAACTGGCAAAATGGCTAAAATCAAAAGGATACAATGTTGGGGTTGTTTCCACAGATGTTAGGAGACCTGCCGCAGGTAGACAGCTTTGCACCCTTGCAGAGAGTATAAATGTCCCCTGTTTCATAGATGAAGAGGAGAAAGACGCTGTAAAACTTACAGAAAAGGTAATAAAACAGGCGAAGGAAAAGGGGCTTTCCCATATAATCCTTGATACAGCAGGACGGCTACATATAGACGAAGAGTTAATGGAAGAGCTTGTAAAAATAAAAGAAAAGGTTAACCCTGCTGAGGTTCTGTATGTAGCCGACGCAATGCAAGGTCAAGACGCAATAAACACAGCTGAAGAGTTCCACAAAAGGTTAGGGCTTACAGGTGTAATCCTTACAAAGTTAGACGGTGATGCAAAAGGCGGTATAGCCCTATCTGTTAGAAAGGTTATAGGCGTTCCTATTAAGTTTATCGGTGTAGGGGAAAAGATAGAGGATTTTGAACAGTTCCACCCAGACAGAATAGCCCAGCGTATACTTGGGCTTGGGGATATACAAACACTTATAGAAAAGATGCAAACTGCCATAGATGAAGAAAAAGCCCAAAAGATGGCAAAAAAGGTTATGAATGCAGAATTTACCCTTGACGACCTGAAAGAGCAACTTATGATGATTAGAAACCTTGGACCCTTAGAGAATATTATTAAAATGATACCCGGTTTAGGTTCACAGCTAAAGAATATAAAGATAGACGAAAAACAGCTTGTTAAAGTTGAGGCAATAATAAACTCTATGACACCTGAAGAAAGGGCAAATCCACATATAATAAACTCAAGTAGAAAAAGAAGGATAGCCAGAGGTAGCGGAACAACAATAGTTGATGTTAACAGGGTGTTAAAACAGTATAAAGAGATGAAAAAGATGATGAAAAAAATGAAAAAATCTGGTAAAATGAAACTTCCGTTTAATATGCCTAGATTTCCATTTTAAAAACAAGGAGGTAGTAAGGGCTTGGTAAAGATAAGACTTTCAAGGGGCGGAAGGAAAAAACACCCAGTTTACAGAATGGTTGTAATGGACAGCAGGTCTCCAAGGGAGAGTAAGTATATAGATTATATAGGAACTTACGACCCCATTTTAAAAACTGGAAACATAAATGTGGAAAAGGCTAAAGAATGGATTTCCAAAGGAGCCCAACCTACAGAAAGGGCTTTAAAAATACTAAAACAGTTTGGATTAGAAGAGCAAACAACAAAAACTGAATAACCTGTATCTGAAAACCAAAAACGGAGGGAAGACCGATGAGCAAACTACAGGAGTTGGTAGAGTTTGTGGCAAAATCTCTAGTAGACCATCCTGACAAAGTGGAAGTTAAAGAGATTGAAGGGGAAAAAACCACCGTTATTGAGCTAAAGGTGGCACCTGAAGACCTTGGAAAGGTTATAGGAAGACAGGGTAGGACTGCTAGGGCGATAAGAACACTCCTTGCCGCTGTAGCCAGAAAACAGAACAAAAGGGCAGTATTAGAAATCTTAGAATAACCATAAATAGGGGGGAAGCCTATCCCCCTTTTTTTATTTAAGCCAAATATCCAGTATCACGAAAACCATATACAGGATACTAACATAGCCGTTTACTGTAAAAAATGCGGTGTTAATCTTTGATAAATCATTTTCTTTTATAAGGGTGTGTTCATAAATAAGGAAGCCTGCAAGGATAAAAAGCCCTATGAAGTATATATAACCTAAGTTTGCATATATACCTGTTAAAACCAAAAAGATAAATGTTAGTATATGGAAAATCCTTGCAAACAGTAAAGCCTTTTTAACACCGAACTTTGCAGGGATAGAGTGTAAACCAACCTTCCTATCAAACTCTATATCCTGTAATGAATAAAAAATATCAAACCCTGCCACCCAGAAAGCCATACCAAGCCCAAGGAAAACCATAGATATTTCAACAGTCCCCTTTAAGGCTACGCTTACAGCTATAGGAATAATAAAGTAAACTGCACCGAGTATTAAATGGACAAAGTTAGTCCACCGTTTCCCAAGGGGATAGATAATAAAAAGGAGTATGGCTACAGGTGAAAGGTAAAATGCAAGTTTGTTAAGCTGGTATGCGGAAAAAATAAGTAATCCTGATGATAAAATAGCTAAAAGTAATATCTCTCCAGCTTTTACAGTTCCCTTTACAGAAGCCCAGTTTTTACTACGGGGGTTTAACCTGTCAAATGGTAAATCAAAAAAACGGTTAAAGGACATTCCTGCCGTTCTCCCTGAAACCACAGCAACGATTATCCAAAACAGCTTATCCAGTGGAGGCAGTCCCTTTTCCAGTATAAAAACAGATGCTAATACAAAGGGTATCGCAAAAATTGTATGTTCAAACTTAATAAGATTTCCATACTCTTTCAGCTTGTTTATTATTCCTTTCAACTTAAGCCTACCTTTTCCATAAGTTGTTTTAGGTTTTCTACCTTTATATCTATAAAATCTTTATCCTTTGCCTCTTCCATTGTATACTTCCCTGTGGAAACAAAGGCGGTTTTTAGCCCAAGTGATTTATATCCCTTTAAGTCCACATATATATCATCACTTACCATCATTATTTTAGACTTATCCCCTATTCCTATCCTTTCAAAGGCAAGTCTGTTATACTCTTCTCCCATCTTCCCGAAATGTTTAAAATCCTGATTACACTGGCAGGCATTTGCAAACATCTGGGCTACAGTCCCTACACCGGGAAATAAAAGTCCATCATCGTCCTTGGAGATAATATTTTTATTTAGGGCATACAGCTTTGCCCCATTTCTTTTTAATGATGTTGTTGCCACTTTTATCTTTTGGAAGTTTAGATTTTTATCCAGTCCTACCAAAACCCCGTCCACATCAGGGTTGTCTTTACAGACAAAACTTTTCTCTGTAAAAAATTCCCTAAGGGAGTTTGAACCTATAATGAATAAGGTTTTAATACCCTCCTTTGCCATTACATCTGGGGCTACAACCAGTGGTGTTATGATTTCTGCAAGGGAGATGTTAAAGCCTTTTTCCTGTAGTTTTTGGACTATCTGCTGGGGGGTAAACCTTGAGTTGCTTGTGGCTATAAGGAAAGGTATCCCTTTTTCTTTTAAGGTATTTATAAACTCTACACCGTAAGGTATAGGGTTAAACTCCTCATCTTTAGTCAAAACCCCATCAAGGTCTATTAAAAAACCTTTAACCTCCATAAAAACCACCTACAATTATTTGCTTGATAAATTATAGCAGTTAGAGGGGTAATTGATTAAATTTGAAAATTAATTTTATCTAATCTTAACAGTATTTAAATGGTTTAATAGAAATTTTTATATTGATGTTATAGATGTTGTAAAGTTTAAAGAGCGGGAGACGGGACTCGAACCCGCGACCATCTGCTTGGAAGGCAGATGCTCTACCAGCTGAGCTACTCCCGCAAAATGGTGGAGGAGGCAGGATTTGAACCTGCGCAGGCATACGCCAGGAGATTTACAGTCTCCCGCCATTGGCCAGGCTAGGCGACTCCTCC
>JAADEV010000065.1 GCA_013153295.1 Aquificota bacterium
GGTTTCTCTCTCTTCAGCATTAGCAGATTTATAATAAAAATCATAATACACTTTCCCACTTATTTGCAATTTGGCATTAATAAAATACCCAGCCTAAGTTAAGTCCAAGTCCATAGTTGTAAAGTGTGTTTTCCGTTGATGCGTCTGAGTTTGATACTGTAAACCTACCTTCTACACCTGCATAAAACCTTTTCCAAAACTCTTTGTTTACAGAAAACTGTATACCTTTACCTGTAAAAATCTCCCCGCCACTGGCAAATGTAGTTCCACCATCGTTGTCTATTTTTGTTAAAACAAACTTTAACTTAAATATAAACCCGTCTAAATCCCTGTAAAGTATACCTGTGAATAAATCCCCCATACTAAGGGACATATAGTTTCCATCTGGATACCTGTTGGTAATAAGGTGTGGTTTGTTTAAAATCCATCTACCTTCTATACCGTTTATAAAATACAAATCTACAGTTATTCTGTAGCCGAACCCTACCCCACCTTTTAGGGCTATATACCCGTCCCCTTTAGACAGCCCTTTAAAGTTTTCCTTTAGATAACCACCTTCTAAACCTGTAAATATATCAAACAGAAATCTACTGTATCTGTATTTATACTTGTGGCTTTTAAACACTATCCTATAATCAGCTGTATAACCTACAGAAGAAAAGATAAACAAAACTAAAATTAGATAAATAAGCCTTTTCATACCTATTACCCTGTGGGGAATTTAAGATAATTTTAACCTTTTTTTTCAACAATTTTCAGGCTAAAATGATACCTTTGGTAGGAGATTTAGGAGAAGGAGGAGTTTTGAGATGGTAAAAAGGGGGATATTTTTAATACTGTTTGTATTTTCCTTCGCCTTTGCCCAAACTGTATCTGTTGAGGATATGAAGTTTGCCGTAGCTATTCAAGACAGGGAACCGATAGGTATATCTGACAAATTCCCACCTGATATTGGAAAGGTTTACTGCTGGACAAAGGTAAAGGCGTCCCAAGTGCCTACTAAGATTTACCACGTTTGGTATTACAAAGGTAGGGAGATGGCAAGGGTTGAGTTAGGTATAACCTACCCTGTGTTTAGAACTTGGAGTTCTAAAAATATACTTCCACAGTGGGTAGGTAAATGGACTGTTGTTGTGGAGGACGAAGAGGGAAACAAGGTGGCAGAAAAGAGTTTTGAGATTACCCCTGACTGGAAATAATCAGCCCTCTTCCTCTGGGGTATCCTGCCCACTTGGGATACCCTCTACCAACTCCCTCATTAAATCCTTAACAGAAACAAGCCTTTTAATCCTGTAGCCGTTAGAACCGCTGAAAAACAGCCCTGTTTCCCTTCTACCTAAGTAGGCGTCTCCAAGTCTATCAGCTATACAGAAACCTACCTTTTTTGCTTCCTCTCCGTGGTTGCAGGGAACAACACAGTTTGAGATACATTTTATTTCTGGGGCTGTTCCCCTTTCTATATCTTTTATTAACTGTGTTATTATTCCCCTTGCAGGGTATCCAACAGGGGATTTTATTAGGACAATATCCTCTTTTTTTGCCTCTATAATAACCTTTTTAAACTCGTCTGAGGCATCACATTCGTGTGTGCCAACAAACCTTGTTCCCATCTGGACACCAGCCGCCCCTAAGCTAAGGAAGTATTCTATATCCTTTTTGTCCCATATTCCCCCTGCGGCTATAACGGGGAAATCTCCCCATTTGTCCCTTTCTTCTATTACCTCTGGGACAATCCTTTCAAGCTGGAATTCAGGTTTAAAACAGTCCTCGTATGGTATACCTTGGTGTCCACCGGATTTTGGACCTTCCACAACAACCGCATCAGGTAATCTGTTGTATTTCTTTTTCCAATGTTTACATATAATCCTTAAAGCCCTTGCAGAGGACACTATCGGAACAAGTGCCACATCTTCTTCTGGGGCAAACTTTGGTAGTGTTAAAGGTAATCCTGCCCCTACAATAAGGATGTTTGCCCCACCTTCAACTGCGTCCCTTACAACCCTGCCAAAATCTGTAATGGCGTAAAGTATATTAACACCTATTACTGCATTTTCTCCGCCGGCTATCTCTTTAGCGTCCCTTATAATCCTCTGTAAAGCCTCCCTGTTGTGTATATACTTACTGCCTACAGGACGCCCATCTATTAGCTTTACATAGTTAGGGTATCTGTATCCTGTTCCAACAGATGAGACTACACCTAAGCCACCGTGTTTACTTACACTACCGGCTAAGTTTTCCCAAGAGATACCAACTCCCATACCCCCCTGTATAATGGGATACTGTATCTCATACTTTCCTATTCTAAGTGGTGGTAATCCCATTTTTTATTTCTCCTCTTGTGGAAGTATATTTTTTGCCTTCATTGTTTTTTCAAGGGAACCATAAACTTGAGGCTCACCAGCCCTAAAAGCTAACAGGTCTATAACAACCCTACCATCTGGGTGGAAGTATCCTTTACCTATAAAGTCCGCTATGTATGTTCCCGGGCGTCTTTTATGCAGGTATGCAATTACTCCCCTAACCCCAACTTCCTTTTTGTCGTTTGTTTTGTATATAAAATCAAGCCCTAAAATCTCTTTTACAGCAAAATTCCCAAGTATGTAATCCCTGATACCCTCAGATATTTTCTGGTCTATAGACAGGTTCTCTAACTTTTTAAAACCCTTTTCACCCTTCTGGGAAGCTGTTTGATTACCCGGCTGAAACTTTATAATTTTACCCATCTAACCACCGTAAAAAGTTTTAAACAAATTATACAACATCTATAATAATTGTTAAGAACACCTTAAAACTGGAGGTAAAAATATGGATATGTATACATACGCAGTTGAGCTTTCTAAAAAAGCAAAAGCCTCACAGCAGAAACTAAGAAAGATTAACACCCAGATAAAAAATGACACACTGTTAAAGGCGGCAGAGCTTATAGAGAAAAGGAAGGAAGAAATTATAAAAGCAAACCAGCTGGATTTGGAAAAGGCAAGGGAAAAGGGTATTTCCAAAGCTATGCTGGACAGATTAGAGCTTAACGAAAAAAGGATAAAAGGAATGGTGCAGGTTTTAAAAGATGTTGCCTCCCTACCTGACCCAGTAGGACAGGTTATCTCTATGTGGACAAGACCAAACGGGCTAAAGGTTGGCAGAATGAGGGTTCCCCTTGGGAGTATCCTTATTATATACGAAGCCAGACCTAATGTTACCATTGAAGCGGCGGCGTTATGTATGAAATCCTCAAACGCAGTTATACTAAAAGGTGGAAGTGAAACCATAAACTCAAACAGAATTTTAGTTGATATACTTAAAGAAGCATCAAGGGAAACTGGATTTCCACAGGAAGCAATACAGTTTGTAGACACCACAGATAGGGAGGTTGTAAACCACCTTTTACAGCTTGACCAGTATATAGATGTGGTTATACCAAGGGGTGGGGAAGGTTTAATTAGAGCAGTAGCGGAAAAATCAAAAATACCTGTAATAAAACATTACAAAGGTGTGTGTAATCTGTATGTGGACAGTGAAGCTGATATGGAAAAAGCCCTTAATATATCCTTTAATGCAAAGGTGCAAAGACCATCTGTATGTAATGCAATAGAAAACTTAGTGGTTCATAAAGACATTGCTGAGAAGTTCCTACCGGAAATAGCCTACTACTACGGTAAGGCAGGGGTGGAAATGAGATGTGATGAAAGGGCTTTGGAAATACTACAAAACAATCCAAAGGCAAAAAACACAAAGGTAATCCCTGCCACAGAGGAGGACTACTACGAAGAGTTTTTAGACCTAATTATAGCTGTAAAAGTGGTGGACAGCCTTGATGAAGCTATAGATTTTATACATAAATACGGTTCAAACCACTCTGAGGCAATAATAACCGAAAACTACACAAAGGGAATGAGATTTATAAATGAGGTTGACAGTTCAGCTGTTTATATAAACGCATCAACAAGGTTTACAGACGGAAACGAGTTTGGGTTAGGGGCTGAAATGGGAATATCAACAGACAAGATACACGCAAGGGGACCAATGGGATTGGAAGAGCTTACAATACCAAAATTTATAATCTTTGGAAACGGGCAGATAAGGGATAACTTCGGCATACCAAAAGATGAAGACCAAAATATAAACATAAACAAAGAAGCCTGTGAGCTAAAGTGAGGTGTGTTATGAAAACAATACTTGATTTCCTAAAAGCTAAAGAAGAAGGAAAAAAGATAACTATGGTCTCAACCTACGACTACTGGTCTGCCCGTATATGTGAAGAGGCAGGGGTGGACTGTATACTGGTTGGGGACAGTCTTGGAATGGTTGTGCAAGGACTTGAAACAACCTTACCTGTATCCCTTGAAGAGATGATATACCACAGCAAAGCGGTTAGAAGGGGAGCAAAGGACACATTTATTGTGGTTGATATGCCCTTTTTAACATACCAAGTATCTGTGGAAGACGCAGTAGCAAACGCAGGTAGAATACTAAAAGAAACAGGGGCAAACGCAGTAAAAATAGAAGGTGGTGAAGAGGTAGCCACGGTGGTAAAAAAACTGGTATCAGCAGGTATACCTGTAATGGGACATATAGGATTAACCCCCCAGTCTGTCCACGCCTTAGGGGGCTACAGGGTGCAAGGTAGAACACACGAAGAACAGAAAAGGATAATAAAGGACGCAAAAATACTGGAGCAGTCTGGAGTTTTTGCTGTAGTGCTTGAAGCGGTGCCATCTAAACTGGCAAAGGAGATAACAGAGTTTTTAGAAGTCCCTACAATAGGAATTGGGGCAGGGAAGTATACAGACGGTCAGGTGCTTGTGTTCCACGATTTACTTGGATTTTTTGATAAATCACCGAAGTTTGTAAAAAGGTATTTAGAAGGGAAAAAGCTATTTTTACAGGCTTTAGAAAAATTTAAAGAAGAGGTAGAGAACCAGCAGTTCCCAGACGAAGAGCATACATATGGCTAAACTGTTTGAAAAGATAGAACAGGCAGGGGAGCTGTTAAAAAACGGGGGGATTGTTGCCTCCCCAACAGACACCTTATACGGTATACTTGGGGACAGCCTTAACCAATCTACAGTTGAAAGGATATACCAGATAAAAGGGAGAAACCCAAAAAAGCCGTTAATAATCCTAATCCCCTCTGTAGAATACCTGTCATACTTTGGTATCACACCATCACCACAGGAGGAAAAACTACTTAACACAAAAGGTATAACAGTGGTAATAGATTTAAAAAACAAAGATAAATACCAGTATCTACACAGGGGGGTAGGAAGTTTAGCCTTTAGAATTCCAGACAAACAGGATTTAATAAATCTTATGGAAAAGATACAAAAACCCCTTACAGCCCCAAGCTGTAATCCAGAAGGTAAGCCACCTGCAAAAAATGTTGAAGAAGCTATAAAATACTTTGGGGAAAGTATTGACGGTTATGTTAAAAGCAACACCAAACTACAGGGAAAACCGTCAACACTGGTGAAGATTAAAGATAAACAGGTTATTATATTAAGGGAGGGAAAAACACCCCTTGAGGAAATATTGAAAATACTTGGTTAGTTATTGTTAACTTGGGAAGTTGAATTTAAACTTATTACTAATTAATGTAAATCAATTTAAATAAGGAAAGAATAGGTTTATAATTTTTTACAAATACCAAAGTAATGGAGGACTTACTATGGCAAAAATAGTGGTAGTAGGGGCAGGTTTTGCAGGTCATTATGCGGCTTTAATCTTAGCCGATGCCCTAAAAGGCAAAGGCAACCATCAAATTACAGTTGTTAGCCGTGTTCCACAGTTTACCTACATACCTTCTCTGGTATGGGTAGGTATCGGTAAAATGAGAGCGGAGGAGACACAGTTTGACCTGAAACCTGTTTACGACAAAGTAGGTATTAACTTTATCCACGGTGTAGCAAAAGAGGTTCACCCTGATGACCAGTATGTAGTTGTAGAGCTACCTAATGGAAATACAGAACAGGTATCTTACGACTACATTATTATGGCAACAGGTCCATACCTTAACTTTGAAGGAACAGAAGGACTTGGACCAGACAAAGGATTTACACACTCCATATGTACACCTCCACACGCTACAAAGGCGGCGGCGGCTTACCTTGACCTTGTAAGCAGAATGGAAAGGGGTGATAAAGTAAAAATAGTTATAGGAACAGGACACGGAGCGGCTACCTGTCAAGGGGCGGCTTTTGAGTATATAGCCAATGTCCACAACGACCTTGTTGACAGAGGATTAAGGGACAGGGCTGAAATACTATGGCTGTCCAACGAGCCTGCACTTGGGGACTTTGGTATAGATGGTTTAGAGTTCCAACACGCAGGAAAGCTGTTTAACAGTGAAGAGGTTGTAGAATTCCTATTTGAAAAATACGGAATTAAATGGCAAATAGAAAGCCACGTTAAAAAGGTTGATGAAAACAAGATTTACACAATTGATGTAAAAGGAAATGAAAACGAAATAGAGTATGACTTTGCTATGTTAATTCCACAGTTCAAAGCACAGCCAATTAAATGGATAGACAAAGATGGAAACGATATTACAGAAAAGATGACTAACCCAGCTGGATTTGTTAAGGTTGACGCAGTATACGGCAAACCTTACGAAGAGTTAGACGGTCCAGACTGGCCAAGAACATACCAAAACCCAATTTACAAAAATGTATTTGCCGCAGGTATTGCCTTTGCACCTCCGGGACCACTATCCAAGCCACAACAGGCACCGGACGGTTCACCGATAGCACCTGCACCACCAAGAACAGGTTATACTGCTGAGCTTTCAGGTAAAGCGGCGGCACTAAACATAGTTGATATGATAGAAGGTAGAGAGCCTTCCCACACAGCATCTATGGCAGAAACACCGGGGCTTTGTGTAGCATCACTTAAACACGACCTAATCTCCGGTGAAGCGGTAACAATTGGAATATACCCAGTTGCCAGAAACAGGGCGGCATTCCCAGAATACGGAAGGGATATACCAAACTGCGTGGCAGAGGTTGGACTGGCAGGGGCTTGGTTCAAATGGTTCCTACACCACGCATTCCTCTACAAGCTACAGGCTAAGCCCGGTTGGAAACTTATACCTTAATTAAGAACTAAAATTAGGAGGTGATAGATATGTCAGATAAAAGAGAAATGATGGAAAAGATGTGGAAATACAGAAAAAACCTACTTATCCAGCTTTTTAGATTTGTAGTCTTAGGACTACACTTTAACAAACTGGTCAAAAAAGCCCACTAAACACCACAGCCCCCGAAAGGGGGCTTTTTTTTTGCCTATTTTTCCCCTATATTGTTATCCAGTAGTAAAACATTCCATCGGAGGTTATAAATGGCAAAACCTGAAACTGTAGAAAAGATGAGAAGGTTTGCATACAACTTTGCAGAAAAATCTGGAACAGTAGTAAACCCAAATAAAGAGGCGGCTGAGGCTGTTATACAAGGACTTGCGGAACACGTTGACGAACTTGGTAAACCCCTGTGTCCCTGTAATTTCTACCCAGACAAGTTAGAAGAGATTAAAAGGAGAAGGTGGATTTGTGCCTGTGATGAGATGCAGATATTTAAATACTGCCACTGTTTACTTTTTACAACAGAGGAAGGGCTACCAATAACAGAATACCTACCTGAATGGCACGAAGGCAGACAGATATACGGACTTGTAAAAGACCCAACCCCAGACAAAGGAAGGGCTTTATCCAAACCTGACAAAATATACAAAGCCCTAAAGGAGTATGTTGAGGAACGCAACCTTGACATACCAGACGAAGAAATAAGAAGATTTGCTGAAGAGACAGCTAAAAAGAAATAATGGAAAGGATTGTTTTAGGTGTTATTTTCCTTATCCTTGGGGTGCTTGGGATAATATTTCCTGTAATCCCCGGCATACCCTTTCTGGTTATATCCGCATTTTTCTTTGGTATAATCCCAAAGGACAAAGTTGTAAAATACACAAAAAAGCTAAAAGGGGCGGTAAAAAACAGAAAGTTAGACAAATTTATAAACTATGTCCTTATTAAATATATCTATCAAAAAAATCCAATAAAGGTAAAGAAAAGTAGTTAAGAGGGGAGCTAACTGCCGATTTTTAATAAAAAAAGCTACAGAATAGCCAGATACCTATCAATTGGAGGGGGCATTTTCTTTAACTCTGTTTTTATCCATTCCCCTGTTCTCGGGTGTTTAAAGGATAGGGAGTAGGCAACTAATCCGTGGAACGGTAAATTTTGGGAAAACTCCCTTGCAATATCAGATTTTAATGCAGACTTTTTAAATCCGTAAACTTTATCATTAAGTAATGGGTGTCCGATAGCTGAAAAATGAACCCTTATCTGGTGTGTCCTACCTGTATGCAGTTTAATATCAACTAAAGATAGGTTGTGTTGTGGCCATCTCTTTTCCACCCAAAACTCTGTAAGGGCATCTCTCAGGTTAGTTGATACTGTTCCCATCTTTTGTCTGTTGTATACAGAACGACCTATAGGTAGGTCTATTAATCCGTAGTCCTTGTTCGGTAAACCTACCACTATTGCCTTGTATCTTTTATCAACCTCCCTGTTTTGGAACTGTTTCTGTAGCTCTTTATGTGCAAACTCAGATTTTGCCACGACCATAAGTCCTGCTGTATCCTTATCAAGTCTGTGGACTATACCTGCCCTTTCCCTCCCTGCGAACTGGGACACATTTTTAAAATGGTAAAGGAGGGCATTTACAAGTGTCCCTGATGTATGCCCAACAGAGGGGTGGACAACCATTCCCGGTGGTTTGTATACAACTGCTAAATCCTCATCTTCGTAGTGTATATCAAGGGGTATATTTTCTGCTTCAACCTCAATCTGTGGAGGTGGCGGAATTGTAAGGGTTATATTCCACCCTTCTTTTATTTTTGCAGATGGTTTTTTTACCGTTTTTTCATCTACCTTTACAAATCCGTCTTTTATTATTTTTTGGTGGAATGAACGGGAGAACTCAGGGTAAACTTTGGCTAAAAACTGGTCTAACCTTTTACCTGCTTCCTCTTCAGATACTTTAAATGTAAGCTCTTCCCTTTCTGTCATTTCAGGTTTTTGTATACTTGGTTTATATTAAAATCCATCATTTGTATGTAATCTTTATCCACACCAAACGGGTCAAGGAAAACAACTTTTACACCGGTATACTTAACTATCAGGTCTACATACTTTTTGTTGTAAAACTGTTTAGCTGAGAATATAACAGGTATTTTGTATTTTTTTATTAGTGTTATTATCTTTTTTATCTGTTTTGGGGTTGGCTCCCTACCGTGTCCCCTTTCTATAACTCCTATGTATTCCAGCCCAAAAGCCTGTGTAAAGTAGACCCAAGCGTAATGGTAAGAAATAAACTTTTTATTTTTTAAGGTGGATATTTTCTGTATACCTTCTTCCTTTAGCTGTTTTAGTGTGGCTTCAAAGGATTTTAGGTTCTTGTAGTATTCCTCCCTGTTCTCAGGGTCTAACTGGGACAGCTTTTCAGCAAAGTATCTGGCTATCACAATCCCATTACTTGGGTCAAGCCAAACTGCAGGGTGTATATGGTGATGTTCCTCCTCTATTAGCTTTAAACCTTTTATTTTTAGTATTTCTATCACTTTCCCCTTTGGAAGGGTGGTTATGTATTTTTCAAGGCTGTGTTCAAAATTCCCTACATAAACAAATAAATCCGCTTCCTGTATCTTCTTTAGCTGTTGGGGTTTTACACTGTATATATGGGGGGATACATTTGGGGGTATTAGGTATTCAACCTTTTCCCCACTTATATAGGAGATTATATCTGCTATAGGCTTTATTGTGGTGTAAACTTTAGGTTTTCCAAAGGCTGTTAAAAACAGCGATAGGAAAAGTATTAAAGCTAACCTCATATTGCCGCCCCTTCAAGCACTTTATCACATTCACACTCTAACTTATCAGGTAAGTTTTCTATAAAGGAAAGTATTACCTGTTTAATCTGGTCTGTTTTTTCTTTCATCATCTCTATTACTTCATCTGAAGTTAGCCTGTTTCCTGTTATCCCTGCCGCTAAGTTTGTAATTACATTTATTGATGCAAAATGCATTGCCAACTCCCTTGCAAGGACAATCTCAGGAACAAGGGTCATTCCAACCATATCAGCCCCTAATCTGGTTAAGGCTACTATCTCTGCACTTGTTTCAAGTCTGGGTCCTTCTGTTGCGGCGTAAACTCCAGATGGGTGGTATGTTATTTTTTTCTCTTCAAATATTTTTGCAAGTATGGTTCTCATTGCTGGACAGAAAGGCTGTGTCATATCTATATGAACAACCCGCTCATTTTGTATATACTCTTTTACAAGGTCGTTTTTGTCGTCTGTTTCGTCTTTAATGGTGTATATTCCTTCGTAAAAGGTTACCGGTCTTACTTTTGTAAAATCTAAAAACTGGTCAGCAAGGACAAAATCCCCCGGTTCAAAGGTTTGTCTTATTCCCCCTACAGCACTTATGGAGAGTATCCTATCAACACCTAACTTTCTAAACCCCCATAGATTTGCCCTGTAGTTTATCAGGTGTGGTGGATACTTATGCCCCCTTCCGTGTCTCGGTAAAAATACAACTTTTTTACCTTTATAACTGGCTATAATGTAGTTATCAGAAGGCTCCCCATAAGGGGTTAGTATTCTTTCCTCCCCTTCTATTGTTAAGCCCTCTATATCGTATAATCCACTTCCTCCAATAATCCCAAGCATAATATCCTCCCGGTTTTCATTTATCAATTAAATTATACGGTAGTTAAGGCGAAAGTTGGTAGAAAAATTATAGTTAGCTACTCTATTCATAAAAATAAAATGGATATTGATATTATCAGGCATAGGTGTATGAAATGGTTATATTTTTTGTTTTTGTCCTGTTTTGAGGGGTGTTTTTTGAAGGGAAATTTTGGTAAGTTATTGATAAAC
>JAADEV010000041.1 GCA_013153295.1 Aquificota bacterium
GTAGGTATCTCTACCTTAAAAAGGGAGAAATCTTTGGATTTTTTCACTGTATATACAATACTTTTTGCCACCTTTTTATCCACAGGTATGTTAACAACCTTTTTCTTAAAGTTTGCTGGATTGTGGGATATGGCGTAGTAGGATTTTTTTACCTTTTTGTCCTGCCACAGTTTTTTAAACCTTTCAAAAACTTTGTTATCCTTTGCAAAAAGTAAAACCCCTGATGTCTCCCTGTCCAACCTGTGGATAGCCCTTATTTTACTGTCCTTTTTTAAAGACCTTAGTAGATACTCAACACTTTCCTTAGAATTATCACTTTCAAGGAAAGGTGGCTTATTTACGGCTATTATAAAGTTATCCTCGTAAAGGATACTATCCCCTATATCCCATTTGTTTTTGGAAACTACAGGTAGTTCAACTGTATCCCCAACTTCAAGCTGGTGGGAGGCTATCCATACCCTACGGTTGTTAACAAGGACTGTTTTTGTGTCTATCAGCTCCTTCGCCTTTTTCTTAGAGACACCGAGGGATTGGGCTACAAAATCCTTTAAACTGGTTGGCTTTGATACTTTTAGCTTTTTCATATATCTTATTATTACACAACTGAAAATGTAGGTGGAGAGTTTTTATATGGAAACCTTAACTCTGGACAGGGCTTTATCCCTATCTACAGATAAATCCTTAAATCCTATAATAGACAAGGTTCTAAACAGCGAAAGGCTTTCCTTTGAAGATGGGGTAAAGCTGTTTAAAAGCAACGACCTGTTAACTATAGGGGCGTTGGCAAACTACATTACAGAAAGAAAGAACGGAAAGTATGCATACTTTGTTATAAACAGACAGATAAACCCTACTAATATATGTGCTTTAGACTGTAGTTTCTGTGCATTTGCAACAATGGATAAAAACGACCCAAAAGCCTACGAAATGACCTATGAAGAGATACTACAAAAGGTGGATTACGCTGTTAAAAATGGGGCTTCTGAGGTTCATATTGTTGGGGGATTACACCCGGACTGGGGGTTTGATGTTTATCTAAAGATGGTTTCCTTAATAAAGGAAAACTACCCACAGATACATATAAAGGCGTTTACAGCTGTAGAGATAGATTACTTTTCAAAAATATCAGGTTTATCCTATGAGGAGGTTTTGAAAAAGCTGAAAGATGCAGGGCTTGGAAGCCTTCCCGGTGGAGGGGCTGAGATATTCGCCCCAAGGGTAAGGAGGGTTATTGCCCCATCAAAAATAGGCTGGCAAAAGTATCTACAGATACATAAAACCGCCCACAAACTTGGTTTACACTCTACAACTACAATGCTTTACGGTCATATAGAAACATACGAAGAGAGAGTAGACCATATGGTAAAGATAAGGGAAGCTCAGGACGAGACAGGTGGATTTTTGTGTTTTATACCCCTTGCTTACCAACCGGAAAACAACGATTTGAATATAACAGACCATACCCACGGTGTAGACGACCTTAAAACAATAGCTGTGGCAAGACTTATGTTAGATAACATACCCCACATTAAAGCATACTGGGTGATGGTAGGGGAAAAGATAGCACAGGTAGGGCTTAACTTTGGGGCTGATGATATGGACGGCACTGTAATGGAAGAAAAGATAGCCCATTTTGCAGGGGCAAAATCACCAACCCAGCAACAGAAGGAAAAGCTAATAAGGTTAATTAAAGAAGCAGGTAAAATACCTGTGGAAAGGGATACACTTTACAACAAGGTGAAGGTCTATGAATAACTTTCCAGTAGAAAGGAAAAAAACACCACTACAGTATTTACTGGCTTTTTTAGTCCTTGTTATACTTGGGATAGTTTTTCTGGTTATTCTTATCTCCGTTCCGTATCTACTGTTTCAGCTTTTGGTTATAGTCTTTAACACACTAAAGTTTGGGATAACCTTTATTGTTATCTTCTGGCTTATAGTGGTGCTTATCCTGTGGGCGGTAAAACTGATAGAGATACTGGACAGGGGATACTGGTAGGTGGCAGAAAGTTGATAAAAAAATTTTTAACCTTTAAAATTTATAACACTGTTATAAAAATTTTGTGGAGAGGATGTTATGTCGTGGGTAGGGCTGGATAAACTAAACAAACTAAAAGAAAGGTTTGATTATGTCCAAATTAACGAAAGTGATAAAGGTTTCCACTCTGTAGAAGTCCCTAAAGAAAACTTTAAAGATTTCCTTAAGTTTATAAAAGATAACAAAGATTACCAGTTTAAGATGTTTATAGACTGGACTATTATAGACCACGGGGCTAAAGCTGACCCAAGATTTCAAGGTGTCCTTATCCTGTTCTCTCCAGAATACAAAGAAAGGATAATAGTAAAAACTTGGGCTACAGAGGAAACCCTACCAACGCTAACAGACCTTTGGGCTGGTGCAAAGTGGGCGGAAAGGGAAGCGTGGGATATGTTCGGTATCCGTTTTGAAGGACACGAAAACCTTGTAAGGATGTTTATGTGGGAAACATACCCATACCACCCACTAAGGAAGGATTTCCCAATACAAGGTTATGAAGAGGTAGAACTACCCTCACTAAACGAAGAGGAAAGGGCAGACCAGCTTGAAGGTTTACAGAACTACTCAAGGAAACATACAGCCCTACCTACAATGCAGGATTTAGAGATAACCCAGAAAAAAAGATTACCACATAAAAAATCCCAGATAGTCCTTAACTGGGGACCACTCCACCCGGGAACACACGGGACAATATGGTTCCTATTTGATATGGAAGGTGAGTATGTCCAACAGTGTGATATTATCATCGGACAGCTACACAGGGGAGTGGAAAAGTTAGCAGAGAACCTTAATGTCCAGCAGATAATCCCTTACACAGACAGAATGGATTATATAGCATCTATGAATGAGAACCACTCAGTATGTATCGCCGCTGAAAAGCTACTTGGGATACACGAAAAGATACCACCTAAGGCAAAATATATCAGGACTATGCTTGCTGAACTTTCAAGGATAAACTCCCACCTACTATGGCTGGGAACATACGCCCTTGACCTTGGGGCTTTAACAATGTTCCTGTATACCTTCAGGGAAAGGGAAAAGATAATGGACATATTTGAAGGTATATCAGGGGCAAGGTTTACAATAAACTACTTTAGGGTAGGTGGTGTATACGCAGACCTACCTTACGGTTCACTAAACGCAATAGAACACTTTATAAAAGATTTCCCAACCAGACTAAGTGATTACGAAACACTTTTAACAAGGAACAGAATTTGGCTAAAGAGAAACATAGGGGTTGGGGTTATAACAGAGGAAGAAGTTTACAGCTACGGATTAACAGGGGCAGTGGCAAGGGCTTCAGGTGTCCCTTACGACCTTAGAATAATAGACAAATACGACGCCTACGGCGAGGTTAAATTTGATGTCCCTGTAGGGGAAAACGGAGACGCATACGACAGGTATCTGGTTAGAATAGACGAGATGAAACAGTCTGTAAGGATAATACAACAGTGTATAAAAGAACTTAGAAAGATGTCCAAAAACGACCCATTCTTCTACCAACCTGAAGATAAAAAGATGAAGATAACCATAGACGGAAGGGGAACAAAGCTGTTTAAAGGTGAGGTTTACGCAGGGGCAGACAACCCAAGGGGAGAGTTAGGCGTTTACATATATATGCCAAAGGACGGTATAAAACCTTACAGATTTAGATTAAGGTCTGGTGCATTTTACAACCTACAGATATTCCCAAAACTTATGATAGGCAGACCTATAGCAGACGCCATAACCATTCTATCAACAATAGACCCAGTTGTTGGGGAAACAGACAGGTAGGAGGAGATACCAATGGGGATAAAAAAAGTAGGACTAAACAGGAATGTAGAGCCCCAAACCCTTTCTGAAAAGGTCTTTTTCTTAGACTTTATGAAAGGGCTGAAAACAACTATAAAACACCTATTTAGAAAGGTTATCACTGTAGATTTCCCATTTGAGGTTATAGAGCCAGCCCCAAGGTTTAGAGGTGTCCACGGTTTAAGGAATGTGGACGGAACAGAAAGGGACGACTTTGACGCTTGGGTTAAAAAGCTGAAGATAAAGCCCCCGGAGATGGGAGAAACAAGGTGTATCGGTTGTAAATTCTGCCAAGCGGCTTGTCCAGTCCCAGAAATATTTGTTATTAAAACCAAAAAGTTAGATGTGCCAGAAGACCACCCACACCACGGTCTAAAGGTGTTAGACAGGTTTGATATGGATTTATCAAAATGTATGTTCTGTGGGCTTTGCACACTTGCCTGCCCAACAATCTGTATAATCCACACAGATATATACGACCTGTCAACATACACAAGGAGGGGCTGGGTATTAGATAAAGAGATGCTTTCTAAGATAGCTGACGACTTTATAGCCAGAAGGGGTAAAGAGAAATACGACGACAAATCTAACTGGCCAGACTGGCAAAAAATATGGAACGATAACGATACTGCAAGGGCTAAAGCGTGGGATAACGACCCACCACAGTTTGGTCCAAACTATATAGACCAGCAGTAAAGGGCTTACCCCTTCCTCCTCCTGCCTGTTTGTGATATAACAATCTAAGTTATCCTTCACCGTCTCCATTGGGGAGTTTATGGAACTTACAGGGAAAAAAGAACTGGTATCTATCATAAAAGACCGTATACAGAGGGAAGGGGCTATATCCTTCAGAGATTTTATGGATATGGCTTTATACTACCCTGAACTTGGGTATTACACCTCACCGAAGGAAAAGATAGGCGGATTTGGTGATTTTTTCACCGCCTCAGAGCTTGATAGTGTCTTTGGTGAACTACTTGCAAAACAGTTTGTAGAAATATCAAACAAAATAGAAAGCCCAAAATTCCAGATAGTAGAGATAGGGGCAGGTAAAGGATACTTAGCCTACGATATACTGAAAACACTACAGGAAAGATACCCTGATGTATACACAAAAACAGAGTATACAATCATTGAAAAATCCCCATACCATATACAGACACAGAAACAGCTTTTAAATCAGTTTTCAGATGTGGTAAGGTGGAAACAGGATATTATAGACTTTGAAGACGAAAGTATAACAGGGGTCGTTTTCTCAAATGAGCTGTTTGATGCCTTCCCTGTCCATATTATTAGGAATATAAACGGTAAAATCTACGAGCTTTTCCTTACCTTAGATGGAGATGGGCAGATTAAAGAGGTTTTAAAGGAGGCAGATGAGAACATACTTAGATACCTTAGGGAGCTAAACATAAAACTACCAGATGGTATGCAAACAGAGGTAAACCTTGATGCAGTTGATTACATCAAAAAAATAGGAAAAAAAATAAAGGAAGGATACAACATAACAATAGATTACGGCTACCCATCAGCGGAGCTTTACAAACCTTACAGAATGAGGGGGACGCTACTATGTTATTACAAACATACCTACTCGGAAAACTTTTACGAAAATGTAGGTATGCAGGATATAACCTCACATGTTAACTTCTCAGCCCTTTCCTACTACGGCAGGTTATCCGGCTTAGAAACACTTGCCTTTACAGACCAAGCCCATTTCCTAATAAACCTTGGTCTTATGGATATTATTTCTGAGCTGGCGGAAAAGGAAGACATACAGTCCTATGAGAGGCTAAACAGACTTAAAACCCTTGTTATGCCAAGGGGAATGGGGGAAAAGTTTAAGGTTCTTATCCAGTATAAAAATATAAAAGAGCCTTTTATACAGGGGATAAAGATACTACCACCTTTAACAGATAGGTATAAACTGTAAAAAAAAGGGGACAAAATGGAAAGACTACTAACAGCATTACTACTTACATCTGTGGCTTTGGCAGGGGAAGAGCCTCAACAGTTTGTAAAAAACCCTGCTGTTGAGATGGTTATAAACTTTATATTTGCGATGATATTTTTAGGTATAGGCAGTTTCTCAATGTGGTATGCAGGGAGACTTGCACTGGTTCACCATATGAAGCTGAAACAGGGATTTATTATAATGCTTATTGGAATAGTTGTCCTTGGGGCTGTAAAGATGGTTATGGTAGAAACTGGAACCTATGTCCCCGGGGACTTGTGGATACCCTTCTCTGTAGCCTTGATAGTATCAATATTTGTAGCCAAGTTAGTCCTGAAAGTAAACTGGCTAAAGACGATAATAACAGTTATCCTTGGGATTATTATGACAGCCCTTATAACCTTACCGATAATAATAACAGTAGGAGGAGCGTTAGGATACTATCTGGCAACAAGGGGTTAGGGGTATGATAGAAGAACTAAAGGAAAAACACAGTAGGTTGGTCAGCAGATTTAAAGATGTAAAGGATATACTTAAACCTGAAAAACTTGAGAAGGAGCTTTCTGATATAGATACCCAGATGGGACAGCCAGATTTCTGGGACAACAAAGAAAAAGCCCAGCAGGTAGCATCAAAAAGGAATGCCATAGCCCAAAAGCTACAGGAAATAAACACAGTCCAGAAAAGGCTTACAGACACAGAGGAGTATATAGAACTACTACAGATGGAATACGACGAGGACACAAAAAAGGAAGTGGAAAAGGAGATAGCCGATATAGAAAAGGAGATAAACAGGTTAGAAACAGGTAGCCTGCTGTCAGGGGAGTATGACTTTAAAAATGCAATACTAACCTTACAGGCAGGTTCCGGTGGTGTGGAAGCCTGCGACTGGGCGGAGATGCTACTTAGAATGTATACAAGGTGGGCTGAAAAAAACGGATTTGAAGTTGAGATGGTTGATTACCAACCTGACGATGTGGCAGGTATAAAAAGTGCCACCCTTATTATAAAAGGGGCTTACGCTTACGGATACCTTAAAGGGGAACAGGGGGTTCACAGATTAGTTAGAATATCCCCCTTTGACGCCAACAAAAGGAGACATACATCATTTGCCGCTGTCTCAGTTATCCCAGAGATAGGTGAAGATGTAAAAGTAGAGATAAAAGAAGAGGATTTAAGGATAGATACCTTTAGGGCTTCTGGGGCAGGGGGACAACACGTAAACACAACTGACAGTGCAGTTAGAATTGTCCACCTACCAACAGGTATAACAGTATCCTGCCAAAGTGAAAGGTCTCAGATACAGAACAGGGCAAAGGCTATGCAGATGTTAAAAGCAAGGTTATACCAGTATGAACTGGAAAAACAAAAGGAAAAACAGAAGGAGCTTGAAGGGGAAAAGAAGGATATAACTTGGGGTAGCCAGATAAGGTCTTATGTTTTCCAACCATACCAGATGGTAAAAGACCTACGGACAGGCTACGAAACAGGGAATATAGAGGCTGTTATGGACGGTGATATTAACGGTTTTATAGAAAGCTACCTTAGGTGGCAGGCTTCACAGAAGGGGGGAGAGGTAGATGGAAAGCAGTAAAGTGCTGGTGCTTGTGTCCGGGGGTATGGACAGTGCCACACTACTATGGTTGGCTAAAGAAAGATACAAACAGGTGTTTGCAATATCATTTGAGTATGGACAGAAACACAAGGTAGAGCTTGAGTTTGCAAAAAAGTTGGTAAAAGAGGCAGGGGTAGAAAAACATTTTATAGTAAGTATTCCCCACCTAAAGGAGATAGGAGGTTCAGCATTAACAGATGAAAGTATAGATATACCATCTGAGGATTACCCAGACAGACCGCCTATAACCACTGTCCCTATGAGAAACCTTAACTTTTTAGCAATAGCCTCTTCCTTTGCAGATGTTTACCATATAGAAACAATAGGAATAGGCGTCCACTCTGTAGATAGCCCTTACCCAGACTGTAGGGCTGAGTTTGTCTCATCTATGGAGGCGGTTATAAACGCCTCATCTGTAATGGTGGCAGAAAAGAAAAACAGAATGTATGTTTGGACGCCTTTCTTAGGAATGACCAAAACAGATGTTCTGGAGATAGGGCTTAAGTTAGGCGTTCCATACCACCTTACATACTCCTGTTATAAAGGGACAATACCCCCCTGTGGGGAGTGTGCAACCTGTAGGCAGAGACAGGAAGCCTTTGAAAAATTAGGGCAGAAAGACCCATTAACACAGTAGGAAGGAAAAAATGGCAAAAAAGATAGTAATCGTAGAATCACCTAAAAAAGCAAGGGAGATACAGAAATTCTTAGGTAAGGATTTCTCAGTAAAGGCAACAATAGGACACTTTAAGGACTTACCTGAAAAAGAAATGGGTGTAGACCTTGAAAACTTTGACCCAAAGTTTGTAATAAAATCAACAAACCATAAAAAGCTACTTTCTGAGATAAAAAAGTTAGCAAAGGACGCAGAGGTATACATAGCCACAGACCCAGACAGGGAAGGATACGCAATAGGATACTTTATGTATGATGAGCTGAAAAACAGGGCAAAGGAGATAAAAAGGGCAGAGTTCCACGAGATAACCCCCCAGCACGTTAAAGAGATGATAAAAAAAGCCCCTAAATTTGAAGAAACAAACTTTGGGCTTTTTGAGGCATTTTTAGGTAGAAGGGTTGGGGACAGGATAGTTGGATACATACTATCCCCAATGGCATCAAAGGAAATAGGAGGTAGATTTTCCGTTGGCAGGGTTCAATCCCCAGCTGTCCGTCTGGTTGTGGAAAGGGAAAAGGAGATACAGAACTTTAAACCGACCCCCTACTATGTCCTGTCTGTAGATTTAGAAAAGGACAAAACCCAGTTTAAAGCCTTTTACCACAAGCAGAAAATAGAAGACAAAAAAACAGCGGAAGATATATACAACGCAATAAAGGACACAAAAACTGCAGTAGTAAAGGATATAACAACCAAAGAAGTGAAGCAGAACCCTAAACCACCTTTTACCACATCAGTCCTACAACAGGTGGCAAACTCACAGCTAAGGTTTTCCCCTGAGAAAACAATGGCTTTAGCACAGGACTTGTTTGAAAACGGGCTTATAACATACCACAGAACAGACAGCGTAAGGGTATCCCCACAGGCTATAAAAAAGATAAGGCAGTTTATAAAAGAGTATTACGGAAAAGACTACCTACCTGCAAGGTCAAGGGTATACAAATCAAAAAACACACAGGCAGACGCCCACGAGGCAATAAGAATAACCAACTTTGTCCCCTTAGAAGAACAGGAAAAACTAATAAAAGAAAAGGGACTTACAGAAGACCACTACAAGCTGTTAAAACTTATATACCAAAGGACTATAGCCTCACAGATGAAAGAGGCTTTATACAAAAGAACAACAGCCACATTTGATATAAACAACCACACCTTTAAAACAACAGGTTCAATCCTTGTCTTTGATGGTTATAAAAAGGTTTACAACATAGAGGACAAAGAGGAAACACAAAAACTACCTGAGCTAAAAAAAGGTGAGGAGATAACAAAAACAGGGCAACACCTTGAGGAAAAATGGACAAAACCACCACCAAGGTATACAGAAGGTTCACTGGTAAAAAAATTAGAGGAGTTAGGTATAGGCAGACCTTCCACATACGCCACAATAATGAGAACAATAAAAGAGAGGGGCTATGTGGAAAAAGAGGGGAACTCCCTAAAGCCTACACAGATGGCTTATGAGCTTATAGAGTATTTAGACAAAAAACACAACTGGGTTGTGGATTACGACTTTACAAAGAAGATGGAAGAGTTTTTAGACTATGTGGAACAGAGGAAAAAGGACTGGAAGGAGTTTGTCCAACAGCTTTACCAGAAAACCCAGTCTGTAGAAACCCCAGTGGTATCAAAAAAGATGTTAAACTACGCCCTTGATTTGGCAAAAAAACATAACAAAGATATATCAGACATACTAAACGACCCAAAAAAACTGAAGGAGTTTATAAACCTTTATAGGGATACAAAGCCTACAGAAAAACAGATACAATACGCCAAAGCCTTAGCTGAAAAAACAGGGCTTGAGCTACCTGAGGAGGTTCTACAGGACAAAGACAAAATAAAAAGGTGGATTAACAAAGCAAAAAAAGAGGCAATGAAAAACTACCAGCTTTCTGAAAAACAGAAGGCAATACTTATAAAGAACGGAAAAGAGGAGCTAATAAATCAACCTGAAAAAGCCCTTAAATGGCTTGAAAACTACTTCAAAAAAAGAGGCAAACGGAGAAGATAGAATAAAACAAGTTCTGCTATATAATATATTAACCTTTGCCGAAGTGGCGGAATTGGCAGACGCGGGGGACTCAAAATCCCCTGCCCGCAAGGGCGTGCGGGTTCGACTCCCGCCTTCGGCATTTTTCTAAAGGGAATTATATGGACATAAACAACCTGAAAAAAGGAAACAGCGGCAAAATAGCTATAATCGGTCTTGGATATGTAGGCTTACCTTTAGCTGTTTTACTGGATAAAAAGTTTAATGTTATAGGATACGATATAGACCCTAACAGAATAAAAGAGTTAAAACAGGGTTATGACAGAACAAATGAAGTATCTAAAGAAGACTTAAAAAATTGCTGTATACAGTTTACAGATAATCCTCAAGATATATCTAAAGCAGATGTGATAATTATCACCGTCCCTACTCCTATTGATAAACATAACATACCAGATTTAAATCCTATCAAATCTGCATCAAAAACAGTTGGGAAATATATGAAAAAAGGGGCAGTGGTAGTTTACGAAAGCACAGTATATCCCGGTTTAACAGAGGAAGAATGTGTTCCAATTTTAGAAAAGGAAAGCGGGCTAAAGTGGAAAGAGGATTTTAATGTAGGCTACTCGCCTGAAAGGGTCAATCCGGGAGATAAAAAACATACAATAGACAAAATAGTAAAGGTTGTAGCAGGGGACACACCAGAAATTACAGAGTTTTTAGCCCAGCTTTACGGGAGTGTAATAACAGCAGGTATCCACAAGGCACCTAATATAAAAACAGCGGAAG